>JBBDIN010000037.1:0-7197 GCA_040880385.1 Thermodesulfobacteriota bacterium
TGTAAGAGACAAGAGATACGTGGAAGATGGAAACATAATAACTTCAGCAGGAATTTCTGCCGGAATAGATATGTCTTTATATATAGTAGCAAAATATTTAGGAGAGGATGTAGCAAGATTGACAGCGAGAGAAATGGAATATCCTTATCCTGAGAACGACGACAGATAGATCAGGCATACCACTAAACAGAGATCAACAATAAATGCAAATTATTTCAGACTTATTCTCTTATATTGCTATTGTAGTGATAGGTTTGCTACCGATAGCCAACCCATTTAGCACAGCTCCGATATTCTTGGCTGTAACTTCTAAGCTCGATGCTGAGTCAAAAAACAAGCTCCTCAAACTAACCTGTATTTATATGTTTGCGACACTAATCATATTCCTTTTAGCAGGAGCGCTGATCTTAAGCTTCTTTGGAATAAGTGTCTCCGCACTTAGAATTGCTGGCGGACTCATTATCACGGTACTTGGGTTCAGGATGCTCTTCCCCTCAAATACTGCTGAAAAAGAAAATGCCGCAGTCACGACATATGAGCAGGCAAAGGGGCTCGCATTTACCCCTCTTGCTATGCCAATGCTAAGCGGCCCGGGCTCAATCGCTGTTATTATAGGTATGGCAGCTCAAATCTCAGAGAAGGAAAGCTTTCTCTTAAGACTAGGCGGATATGCCGTTGTCGGACTTGGCATTCTAATCACTGTCATAATATGCTGGCTCGTATTAAGAAGTTCGACAAAAATCATTAAGATCCTTGGCCCCACCGGCATCGACGCGCTTACAAGAATTATGGGATTTATACTGATATGCATTGGTGTTGAGTTTGCAGCATCCGGCATAAAAGGATTCTTTTGATAAAGAAAGTATCTAGGTAACCAAAATCTTGCATCTCCACTTAATCCCAACCATAATATATCTCTAAATACATTTAGTTAAACGAAACATCTTGGAGACATTTTGAACATGAAAATTCTCACTGCATTACTACTTACTTTACTAATCTTTTCGGCATGCTCTAAAGAAGATAAAACCGACGTCAGAAAAGCTAAGTGGGGAATGACGAAAGAGCAGGTCAAGGAAGCTGAACAAGCTGAGCTTATAAAAGAAGGTGAGGACATACTCACATATAGAATCGGCGGCAAGGCCACACCTATGAAAGTTGAACCTGTTGAGAGAGTGGAAGGTGAAGTTGATGTGGAAGAGGAAACAACACCTCCTCAAGTCGAGAGTATTGGAAATGAGTACGACCTGCTATATGTATTTGGCGAGAACGGGCTTGGAATGGTTGTAATACATCTAAGGGAATCATTTGATGAGCCTGGCCAATACCTTGAGTTTTTTAAAGAAAGGACAAACGTGCTTACAAAACAGATAGGGGAGCCTGCAAAGGGAGTAGCTTCATATACGGATCACGAAGTGAAAACTAACCCATATGAAGACCCGGCTGCAATTTGCAGAGGCGAGCACGGGCTTCAGCATATATGGCCTACAAAAGATAAAAGAACTAACGTATCGCTTGAGCTAGACCAAAAGAAGTTTGCGCCCGAGCCAGACTGTAACATTTCAGTTTTCTATGAAAGTGTTGAGATTCCGGTTGATCAGGAGCTTTCAGATCAGCTCCACGAAGTGCTTTGATTAGTTATTTGCATTAAGAGTATCAATTGTTAAAAAGCGCATGCAAGACTATCGGGACCAGGGACTTCCAAAGTTACTTGTTTAAGCTGACTAGAAAAGAATAAAGCGATGATTATTTCATCACCTATTTTCAAACCCGGCATGGTAGAGCTACTTACTTTATATAATTTATATACCAACACGATAATTTTTATTTTAAATTTGAAACCTTTTTGCAATTCTTGTGTTTATATGAACAAAACCAATATTTCGGAGGCATTACAATGAAGAGACTTATGATATTACCGCTTTTATTAGTTGTACTAGTTAGCTTTTCTGCTAACGCTTCAGGTCCAGGCAAAAAATGCTGGCACTGGTGGGAGAGTGAAAGAATTATTGAAGAGTTGAAACTGTCAGCAGATCAGCAAACCCAGTTAAAGGACATTGCTGCAAAATTTGACCCTATATATACAGAAGCGAAAACCAATTATACAGAAAAGAAAACTGCATATATACAAGCGAAAACTAACAAGGAAACCAGCAGTGCGGATGTAATTAAGGCATTTGATACCAGTTGGGACTCTAAGTATAAGATGAAGAGAGTTAAACTGGACACCTACCTTGAAATGAGAGATGTGCTTACTCAGGAGCAGGTAACAGCCTTAAGCGATATAAAGAAAGCTCATAAAGATAAAATGATGAAAGAACATCATGAGATGAAAGACAAGAAGGACCATCATAAAGAACAGATGAAAGAACAACAGAACTAAGAAATATCAATATAGGCTGGGGTACAGGTGTTCTGTGCCCTAGCCTACTCTACTAGATAAACCCTATGTATAAACCTGCATTAAAACACCTACTTTTTATTACAGCACTCGCGGTATTCTTAATATCCATTGCGGATATATCACATTCAAAAGATGTTACCGCTAAGGTGATTAAAGAAACCCCATTGGACGAGCAAATTTCTCTCTTTTGTACTATGTATTGTTTAGGGAATGAGCGAAAGGGAACTCTAAAATCCGTCACAATCAACCCTTCTGACAATGATCAATTCAAAGTTCACGGGAAAGCAGCTTTACGCAACCGCCAAGTTGCAGGCCCCCCTTTCAACCGCACTCTCTATGATCGAACTGTAATAGTAAACTCAGTAGGCACTCTAACCCCGGAGACATGCAAGCTCAGAGTTGATGATGTCACGGTAGAAAATGACTTTCGGAACATTGTCACCAACTTATTGAAAAGTAATGGCGATGTAATTGGTCAAGTTGTGGATGTACCCAATTGCAAATCATTTCTCAAATAGCTAACTCAGAATCTAACCTTCATAATTTATCGGACATGACACATACTTCAGAATAACCCTGTCATTGTATAGAGTTTTCTGCTCACTTCATATATAGTTTATAAAAAGCTCTAACAAAGGAGGAAACAAGTATGTCACGAAACGTAATATTGATAGCAGCAATAGTAGTCATCGCAGGATATTTTTATTTCAAATCAACAGATAAGTCTCAACAGATAGTATCTCCCCAAACAAGCCAGGAACAAGTTGCTACAGGGTCTGATTCCCAAAATGGCGGGACTGAGGACGAAATATTGGTAGAGGGCCTAATTAAAGATGGGATAGTCTCTAGAATAGAAGAAGACGGAAATGCGCCGAAGGTCTATATCACAGCGGATTTTTATAGGATTCCAAATGTTGATAAAAAAAATATACTTATAGTAATATTTAAGGATCTTCAATCTAATAACCCCGAAGTAACCTCCTTTACCGTTTACGATGACAAGTCGGGGGATGAAGTGGGGACCTATGATTCTAACGGATTTAAACATAATGAAGGATATTGAGATATAATGAAACACGACAAAAAACGCAAACACCATAGTAACAATGAAGGTAGTTCCGGGATATCCCAAAGAGGCAGAAAAAAAGCCTTTTGACTTTTAATAATATTGGGTGTGGTAGTAATGTTTGTATACGCACTTTCATTCCAGGATGCAGAAGATTCGGAGTTTATCCAAGAAACTCAGCCTCAAAGTCAACAGCCGTAACGAATCATCTGGCAAAACGGATAATTCTATTTGTTACGCATAGTATACTTTCGATAATATTGACGATAGAGAAAGATGCTGTCTGGTCATGAAATAACTCTTAGTATAAAATAATATATTATTCGTTCAGAAGTATTAGGATTCATAAACTATTGGATTTATTTGAGAACTATCGGCAGAGAATAAATGGATAATTATTCACTTACACTTGGGGATCTGGTTTTAACAGTAGATGAAATCAATATGGTCATGAACGGCGATATAGTATCAACGTTTCATCTTAGTCATAAAGGGGAACCTAAAAATATATTAGTGGAACTATTTGGCGAGGTAAGTGGAGATCAACTTGAGATTCTTTGTAAAACCAAGCTTACCGCTAGAAGTTTTGAGATATTTTCGCGTTTTTTATATATGTATGAGCAGAATATTATAAGATTCTTCAAATTATTAACAGAAGGTACTACTCCTTATATGTTCAAAGATAATTAAAGGGGCAGAACCCACACGTACGGCTTTTCTTCGATTGATTTAAACGGCGCTAGTTTCAGCCGTGCTCTCAAAAATATAAATTCAAATACTTATTTTAACAAAGACGCTTCCGGAAGCAGTATCTTTTACAACTACACTATTATGACATGCTGTGTAGAGCCACTTTATTTCCTTCTGTATCTAGGAAATAAGCGATAAAACCATACTCACCGATGCTCATTTTATCTAGAAGCACCTTTCCGCCAGCAGCCTCTACTCTGGACAGCGGCACGGAAAGATCATCCCCGCCGTTAAGGTAAACCATTGACCCCTCAGCACTTGGTTTATAATCCGGGCCCTGAACAAGCGCCCCTGAAGCTACGCCAGGCTCAAACGGAAACATGGCCATTTTACTTGGCCCCATTTCATTATCTACTAACTCCACATCGAAGACTTTGGAGTAAAACGCCTTCGCTCTTTGTAAATCACTGACAGCTATATCGAACCATACCACTCTATTTTGCATTACTATTTCCTCCTGAGGTATATTGCTTGCGAAATGCAAGTAATATAAAAACTATCACAATAACTTGTGATATGCAAGTTATTTGATATAATCTTAACATGAAGGAAGTAGATACAAAGAATTGTCCGATTTTTTTCTCATTGGAAATTTTCGGAGATAAATGGAGCTTGCTAATACTAAGAGATATTCTACATTTCGACAAAAAACACTATAACGAATTCTTGGATTCTGAAGAAGGTATCTCTACAAACATCTTAGCCGACAGATTAAAGAAGCTTGAATCTGAAGCAATCATCTCCAAAAAAAGAGATCCGGATAACAAAAAACAGTTCATCTACTCTCCCACCAAAAAGTGCTTAGACCTTGTGCCGTTAATATTAGAAATTGCAGTCTGGGGCGCTAAATACGATCCGGACACAAAGGCTCCTCCTGAGGAAATGTCTAAAATTAAAACAAACCGAAGGGAATATATTGAAAGCATACGAGCTAAATTTAAATATTTAGACCCGCAGCGCTAAACATCATCAAAGAACTTATGATACTTTACTTAGCCCGAGGTACCCTTTAGACAATTAGGTATAAGCTCTATGACAAAAAAATACGGCGCGAATTTATCGCTTTTATAGTAACAACCTTTTTCTGAAGCTAGCTCAAATCCAAATTTTCTATAATAATCAGGCTCTCCCAGTACAAACACTGCATTCAAATCTATGCTGCTAGAAAGTTTCTTGCATTCCTGAAGACCTTTTTTAATTAGAGATGATCCGATCCCCTCTCCCTGTCGTTCAGGCACAGTAGCTATAGGTCCAAGTCCCATAGCGCTGATATTGGAATCACCAACACAAACAGGCGTAAAAAGTATATGCCCTAATACAATTCCATGTTCTTTTGCCACAAGAGAGATAAAAGGCTTTATTGTCTCTCTTAATTTATCCACTAGTTTTGCTTCCGCATCAGATTCAAAGGCTTTTAAATTAAGATTATAGATTGATTCTAAATCTTGGGGACTCTCTTGAGAAATATTAATCATAGTTTTAATTGTTCAGTCAAAGTGAAAACCATATATATTATAGCAAACTACTGGACACTTTGTGCCAAAGCTAAAAAGATACACATATCACTAGAAAAATTAGGTACAATTAACGAAATTTATTTATCAACTCAATTTATTTATCAACTCAAGGAGACCCCGAATTGAAGAATTATATAAAACTACTAACTTTTATCATATTTGCTTTGTTTCTTTATGCGTGCTCAGATGACAACAAAACTACAGATAATATACAAGAGACCCAAGCCCCGGAGATTGATAATGATGCGGTGGAAAAATATGATTTCAGAAAAGCCAAATGGGGTATGTCGATGCAAGAGGTTAAGGAAACAGAAGACACAAAGCCCGTTCTGGAATCGGAGAACACCCTTGATTACAGTATAATATTATTAGGCATGCAGGCTCAGGTAGGATATACATTTAAAGATGACGAGCTCATTAGGGCAGGGTTTTTCTTTCTTCCCAAGCTGGACACAAAGAATGAATACATAGAGAAATATACGAGCCTTAAAGAAGAACTTACAAAAGTTAACGGCAACCCTGTTATTGACACAGAAAAGCAAAAAGACTCTTCTCAAAAAATCGATCCGGAAAACAAAGGTGATGCAATATGCAACGGCAATATGCTATATGCAACACAGTGGGATCTTCCCACAACCGATATACAGCTAGTGCTCAGGGGAGAGAATTCTGAGTGCAAACTTACGATCCTCTATCTTAGTGAAGAAGGATTAAGGCAGCTGCTAAAAAACAGAGCAGAACAACAATAGTACTGAGATACAGTTAATCCATAGGGTGGTAAAAAATCCCCTGAGCTATCTCTAAATATTTCGGTGATTTTTGTATTATTCTGATCTTATTCTGATCCTCCGCTTTCGACCCAGTTCTTTATCATCTCCTTATCTTTATCCGAAAGCCTTGCCTCAGGATGGAGTGGCAGATAGTACCAAGGAGGCATCTCACCCTCCTCCACATCTTCCCAAATCTCTTCGATATCTTCAGCCTTGTCCTCACCGCTGTAAGATTGCCATTGGGAGAAATTCAAATATTCCCTCCCCTCATTAACATCGTTCACCACAAGCCAGGAAATAGGGGCAACATTAGAATACCAAGGCCAGACAGATTCATTTGAATGGCAATCATAACAAGAAGTTCTAAGAACCTGCATTACATTCTCTGGAGCTTTGATCTCTCCAGTCACCGGAGGGTTTGTCTTGTCCACCGGAACAAACTGAATTCCTATCAAAACTACAATTATTACAACGGCTATTATTCTAAGCATTTCCGATTAATCTCCTTGAGCTTATTAGCTCTAAATACATACATAAAACAAATGATCGATAATAAGTAGTATGCATATCAAATATTAAGACGATAACAACAAGTAATTTAATAATATATATCACGACTCGGCCTGTCAATCCCCGGAAACAGGTCCACCTTTTAAGTTATAATTTTTCGTATATTTCTCTAATGAGTTG
>JBBDIN010000038.1:0-7168 GCA_040880385.1 Thermodesulfobacteriota bacterium
ATCGGGATATGGGCGGACGGTTTCGAGAAACTACAGATCATACCTCTTATGATTGTAACCCCGCTTACTTTTCTTGGCGGCACTTTCTATTCGATAAAAATGCTCCCCCCAATATGGCAGAAGATCACGCTGTTTAATCCGGTGGTCTATTTGGTAAGCTGTTTCAGATGGAGCTTCTACGGCGTCTCTGATGTTAACGTAGTAGTAAGCTTCGGGATGACAGTGCTATTTCTGGTTCTTTGTATTGCAACAGTCTGGTGGATTTTTAATACAGGCTATAAACTTAAGACTTGAGCTTATCGAAGCACTCAGGATAAACGGATTTAAATCCCCCTTGATCCCCCTTCACAATAAACCATAAAAGTTCTTACATACTCTAATTAAAAACTTGAATTTCGTTATATAGAGCGTCTCTTTCTACTGGAATAAAGCCTGCGTTTTTAATCATGTTCACCATGAAGTCGCGTGTGTGTCCAAGCTCTGAAGGAGCGCCTGCGTCGTGAATGATCTTCTCACGCATGATGGTACCGTCCGCATCGCTGCAACCGTAATGAAGCGCAACCTGAGCCATCTTCTCGCCTAGTGTGATCCAGTAGGACTTGATGTGGGGGAAGTTGTCAAGATAGAGTCTTGAGAGCGCATGCACTTTAAGGTCGTATGAGCCTGCAAAGAATTTTACTTCTTTTTTCATGCTTGTATTCTCAGGCTGAAAGAGGACTGGAATGAAAGCAAAAAATCCCGGTGATTCATCTTCAACAGTTCTTAACCTTTCAAGATGATCAACTATATGAAACGGCTCTTCAATGTGTCCATAAAGAATGGTCGCATTGGTTGGGATACCAATTCTATGAGCAATGTTATGAATTTCTTCCCACCTGGTAGCAATTGTTTTAGGAGCGCAAATTTTCTTACGGATGTCAGGGTGAAGGATCTCAGCCCCTCCTCCGGTTAGTGCATCAACGCCGTTTTCTCTAAGAGTTTGCAGAACCCATTCAATGTCTTTGCCTGTGAGCTCAGTAAACCAGTCGATCTCTACAGCGGTAAATGCTTTTACGTGAGTTTGTGGAAAATTATCTTTTACGAGTTTAATAATGTCTAAGTAGTCTTGAAAACTCCAATCAGGATGAAGGCCGCCGACTATATGGACTTCTCTAATGTCGTCACTTAACATGGATAAAATTTGCTCATGCGAAAGCTCATAAGCGCTGGCAGATTTTTTGGTTACCCCAAAAGCACAGAACCTGCATGAGATGGCGCAAATATTAGATGGATTAACGTGGCGGTTTACAACAAAATAGACTTTATCCCCTACCCTTTGGCGTTTGACATAATCTGCTAGCATTCCGACGGTATTTAAATCCTCTGTTCCCATAATGGTCATGCCGTCTTCAAATGTGAGACGCTCGCTTTTTTCAACCTTCTGGATTATTGGGAAAAGTTCTTTATCAAAACAAAGTTTTTCTACATCTGCCAGTATTCTTTCCATCTCTTATCTACCATCTCCTTGATATCCTCAGACATTTCGATCACCTTAGGATACCAGCTTTTTGTTGTTGCATCTATCCCCATCCGTCCGCCGTAAACTACAGCCGAGCCTTTAAGCTCTGTATGTTCAAAGATCACATCCAAATAAGGATCAAAGCGTGTAAATATGCCCCATATAAGCTCAGTCGTATTGTGTACATCAATATCAGGGCTTACAATTGCGATAATCCTCACATCTTCATAGCCCTTTGTTTTAAAAAGTTTCTTAAGCATTTCTTTTGGTTTCTTATCTAGTTTTATAGCAAGTATCCCACCAGGCAGTAACTTCCAATCGATAATTTCTTTATATTTAGCTCTAGGGTCGGGAAGATTTGTGGGAACTGGTTTTTTCTTTCTTCCATTTCTAGAGGTCCTTACTGCATTTATACCCATCTTGCTGCCGACGTTGAATTTGCCACTTGTAAAATCGAGCGTGTCGAGCGGCGCCCAAGGGATCATAAGAAAATCTTCATTAGGATCAAAATTCTCTCCAATCTCTCTCAGCACGGCGTCCCAGTCTCTTGGGTTGACATCACTTGAAACAATTATCATAACTTTTGTCAGAATAAGCTGTCCTGTGCCCCAGAGTGCCAACATAGCTTTAATACCATTTTTAGGATAACGCTCATCTACTGATACAACTAACAAATTATGGAAGCCGGCTTCGGGATAGGCCCACATATCTTTGACTTCAGGATGAATAATACGTGTCAGAGGTGAGAACATGTCACCCGCTGCCATGCCTAAGAAAACATCTTCCATCGGAGGCTTGCCAACAATAGTCGCGGGGAATATGGGATTAATTCTGTGCGTAATACGGCTTAAATTAAATATTGGAAAATCAGCTTCCATTGAGTAATGGCCGAAATGATCTCCAAATGGCCCTTCCTCTCTAAGTTCATTTTGAGGAACAGTGCCCTCGAGAATAAACTCAGCGTTACCAGGTACGGTTAAATCTATACTTTTACCTTTAACCATAGGTATTGGCTTACCCCTTAAAAAACTGGCGAATGCCAGCTCGTCCATCCCTTCGGGGAGCGGCGCAATGGCAGAAAAGATCATCTTTGGATCACCACCGAGAACAACAGCTACTTCTAGATCTTTTCCAAGTTTCCCCGCTTCGTGATAATGAGCGGCTCCGCCTTTATGAGCATGCCAGTGCATGCCTGTGGTTTTCTCATCATAAACCTGCATTCTGTATATGCCCAAGTTTCGTTTGTTGGTAACGGGATCTTGAGTAAGCACCAAGCCCAGTGTGATAAAGCGGCCACCGTCTAAGGGCCAGCATTTTATTATCGGCAATTTTGCTAAGTCCGCACTTTCTTCAATCTCTTGAGAGAACCCCCACTTTGCCTTCTTAGTCCTCATGGATAATAGTTCATAGGCTCTGGGTAAAACGGAAAAGAATGATTTTAGGGAAGGAGGGTTTAATTTATGGAACAAGTCAACCAACTCTTCACCTACATCCCTTGGCTTTCTACCAAGTGCTAATTCGACCCTTTCTTCAGTGCCAAAAAGATTTATAGCTAGCGGATAGGAAGCCCCTTTAACATTTTCAAAAATAAGCGCAGGTCCGCCTTCTTTAACAGTCCTATCAGCAATCTCTGCAATCTCTAAATCAGGGTCGACCTCAGCTTTGATATGCTTCACGTCGCCTATTTTTTCTAAGTAAGTTATGAATTCTCTAAGATCGTAAAACTGCTTTTTTGCCATTATTTAGTCCCTACATATAAATGATACTTTTAGGATCGGTCTTTAAACAACTTAGTATAAATAAAATTAGGAATTATTCTCGGAGAACTTAGGCGACAAATGAAAGCCGATAGACATTTACTCTAATTCTTCGTGTCTCCACCCGTTTCCAGTGTCAACTCCAACCAGATTCAATACTTTATCAACATACCCTTCTATTATCTTCTCTACGCTTTCAGCGCCCATGTAATGAGGAGGGCAGATAGGAGCAATAATAGCCCCTTCTCTAGAAAGTTTAAGGGCATTTTCTAAGGCTATTGAACTCAAGGGAGTTTCTCTTAGAGCTATAACAAGCCTTCTTCTTTCTTTTAGCGCTACCTGTGCAATTCTTGTTATGAGAGTATCTGCAATGCCGTTTGCAATCTTGGCCAGTGTAGACACTGAACAAGGGACAATTACAAGAGTATCAAAATGATTGCTTCCTGAAGAAAAAGGCGCCCCTAAGTCGCTATCACTATATATATCATCGACCCAAGGACGGAGCTCTTCAGCTTTAAGCCCAAGCTCGTCGTGCAACACTCTCCTACCCCACTTGCTTGCAATTAAATACTTATGACCCGGGCATCTGCGGAGAAATTCCACACCGTAAGCAACCCCTGAAGCTCCTGTGAAACCTACTATAGTTTTCATAACTAAGGTAAGTATATCCCAGAGAGCACAAAAAGGAAGATGGCAAATCCTACCAATATGTTTATTTTAAAGAACGCGAGATCAACATTTTCAGCCTTTCTATGTTCTAAAAACAAAAGTGCTCCTATTAGTACTAGAAAGACACCCGCTACTATTGATTTAAACATAAAGAAGTATAGAAAAGCTACAAAGAAAAATGCGCTCTGGTGAAGCGCGCTTGAAACCATGAGTGCTGTGCCTCGACCATAAACCGATACCATAGAATAAATTCCAGCCTTTTTATCAAACTCTTCATCCAATGTAGCATAGATAATATCAAACCCGGCGACCCAGCAAAGCGTAAATAATGAAAGCACTACGGCAGGTAAAATCCCCTCAAATGAACATGTGACCGCCACCCAACCCCCAAGGGGAGCCAGCGCTAAACCTAACCCTACCCCGAAATGACAAAATGGGGTAAATCGCTTCATGAGTGGATATATAATAAAAACGATAAGTGGTATCGGAGATAGATACAGTACCAAATCACAGATTAAATAGGCTGAGATAAAATAAAGAATAAGAGCTAGCACAGTAAGAATGTAAGCCTTAGTTAAACTTATTTTCCCTGACGGCAGCTCCCTATCCTCAGTTCTGGGATTAAGAGCGTCTATCCTACGGTCTAGTATCCTATTTATTGCCAGGGCTGAAGTCCTTGCTCCTGTTGCAGCAAGTACAATTAAAATGAGCAGTCTCCAGTCAGGCAGCCCCTTAGCAGCAAGAAAAGTTCCTGCAAAAATAAGCGGCAGGGAAAAGAGCGTGTGCTCAAATTTTATAAAGTTAGCGTAGTTTTTTAATTTACTCATCGAAGCTAATGGATTTTACCTGAAAAATACAATGATTTGCTTTACTTTTATATGTTCTTCTATAGAATAACCAACAATCTTACTTGGGGTAATTAGTAATGACCACACCTGAACTTGCTAGAAAAATTTCCGAAGATTTGATCCAAGGCAACATAGAAAGCATCAGGGAAGCTTTATCGAACATACACCCTTCAGAAATAGCAACAATACTCCAAACATTTAACCCTGAGGACTATCCAAAAATCCTTGAAGCTCTGGATAACGAGACAGCGTCAGAAGTAATTTTGGAGCTTGATCCGGAGCAAAGAGAAGACATACTTGAGGAACTGGACGCGGACAGAATTGCCGATATTGCAGATGAGATGGATTCTGATGATGCTGCTGACTTACTTGGAGAGCTGCCTGAACAAACTGCTAAAACCGTCCTCGATAAGATGGATATTGAGGCAGCAAAAGATGTAAAACCACTTCTCAAATACCCAGAGGATACCGCGGGCGGTATCATGCAGACTGAGCTTGTTAAGGTTAGCCAAAACTCTACAGTCCGAGATACTATTAATTGGATTAGAACAATAGCAGACGAAGTTGAAGATTTTCAATTGGTTTTTGTAACTGATGATCAGAACAAATTGTTAGGTCAGATATCACTAAGCAAATTAATACTTGCTACGCCCAACACTACAGTAACAGACATAATGGAGCCGGTAGAAGTGACAACAACTCCTTATGTTGACCAGGAAGAAGTTGCAAAAATATTTCAAAAATATGATGTTTTATCATTACCAGTAGTTGATAGTAGAGACGTTCTGGTAGGAAGAATTACCGCTGATGATATTCTGGACGTTATTAGTGAGGAAGCATCAGAAGACATGTTGCAAATGGCAGGTGTGGGGTATAGCTTACACCCTTTGTATACACCTACAGCAACCAGAATCAAACTACGAACCCCATGGCTTTTGCTTACGCTGATTGGTGAATTATTTATAGCTTTTATTATCGTTTATGCTTTCCAGCCTACACTAGAAAAAGTCGCGATATTGGCCGCGTTTATGCCTGCTATTATGGCTACGGGCGGAAATGTCGGGCTTCAGACCACAACTATCATAATTAGAAGTCTTGGAATGGGAACTATTAGTGTAAAGCAGATGTTTAAGTTAGTAATTTCTGAAATGAAAGTAGGTCTCGCTCTGGGGCTAATTTGCGGACTAATTGCAGCATTGATAGGCGCTTTAATAAGCTATAACCAACCAGAGGTGGCAAGACTTGCATTGGCTGTATTCATCGCAATGGTTTCAGCAACTCTAGCTACATCATTTATTGGAGTTGCGGCGCCACTTCTTCTTGATAAATTTGATTTTGACCCCGCCGCCGCTTCAGGACCTTTCCTTACTATGTTTAATGACATATTCGGTTCTGTATTTTACCTATTTATCGCCATGTTGATTTTATAATTTTCACTATAGTAGATACCCATCATTCTTGTTTATACTATTGAAATGAAGAAAGTACAAATCCGCCCACGCTATACTTTTTCTGTCCCTCTCAACAAGAAAGAAGTTTTAGTAAAGTTAAGAGATGCTCTGGAAAAACATACTCCGGATCTAAAGGGTAAATTTGTAAAACCTCTTGTTGTAATATCCGTAAATGAAGAAGACCAACATTTTTGGTCGCCTGAGCTTAGCCTAGAGGTAGAAGAAAAAGAGGATGAAACCGAAATCAGATGTACTTTAGGACCCCGCTCAGCCCTGTGGACAATGTTCGCCGCATTTTACGGATTTGCCGTTCTACTCGGGATAGCGGGCTTGGTACTTGGGCTTTGTCAGTTGTGGCTGGGACTAGACGCCTATGGTCTCTGGCTTGTTCCGGTCTCTGCAATTCTTTTAGCGGCTGCTTACGGGATCGCTCTAACCGGTCAGAAACTCGCATATGAGCAGATGCTAAAGTTGCGATCATTTATAAAAGAAACTTTAAAGGCTGAGCATTCAAAAGATTCATAATTTATAGCTAAACTCCTACTTTTAAGGAATAATATCCATTCTATGGATTCAACTGAAGCCCTTTTACTGAGAAAAACTCCTTATCGTGATTCAGATTATATTCTAAGTTTATTTACCAAGGACCTTGGCAAAATAAGCGGAATAGCGAGAAATGCTAAAAACAGCATGAAAAGGTTTGGAGCACGCCTTGAACCGTTCGTACATCTTAGGATCAGGTTCAAAGAAACTGGAAGGGAATTTAAATTAATTCAAGACACCGAGACAATTCAAGTCTTCCCAGGTTTTATTGAAGATATAGAACTTTTTACATTGGGCAGTTTACTCCTTGAAATTACGGATGTTCTGACACCCAGAGAATCCCCAAACGAAGAGATGTTCGATTTATTAAGCAATGCGCTCAAGAACATGAATTCTAAAGAA
>JBBDIN010000039.1:0-7068 GCA_040880385.1 Thermodesulfobacteriota bacterium
TATTAGCTACATCCGGGGTGATAAAAACCTCCCCTCTTCCAGTCACGTTGATTGTGTGCTGATCATATTTCCCGTCCTGCGCATTAGAGCTAGTTACAAAAAGAAATGTAGATATAAACATCAGTGCTATTACCCAAAATTTATTGTTGACCATATTTCACCTCATAGCAGAATTTATTGCTAATACTTTTGTTGATATTATACCGAATGATTTTTTGTTTGCTTTAATTAAATTTCTCCTGGAAATATGTTCTAATAATATAGTTTAGATACGGAGTGCGGTAAGTTCTCTAATGCTTTGATTTTGTCTAATATTGATTTTCACTGCGCTTAATGATAATTTTTTACATCCATGATTGAAAAAAAGCTCGATTATAAATTTAAAGACCTAGAACTCCTTAAAACTGCACTCACTCATAGCTCCTATGCTAACGAAACCTCTGTAGAGAGTAATGAGAGGCTTGAGTTTCTCGGGGACGCGGTTTTAGGTTTCATAGTAGCCCATGTTTTATATAAACGTTACCCTGACGCTTCTGAGGGCAAGCTCTCCAAGATGAGAAGTTCCATAGTTAGCAGAATGAATTTTGCCCATTTAGCGCGCGAGCTGAAAATTGATAAACAAGTACTCTTAGGAAAAGGCGAAGAGAATACCGGTGGGAGGGAAAGGGAATCTAATATATCGGGTACTTTTGAGGCGGTAATCGGAGCCATTTTCATCGACGGCGGTTATAGGAGAGTCTCTAAGATTATTACGACGTTGCTCAAGAACTGCCTAAATGGCGATGAGGAAATATTTAAGGACTATAAGACTACGCTTCAGGAAGTAGCACAAAGGAAGTTTAAGAAAGTGCCTAAGTACAAAGTAGTTCTCGAAGAGGGCCCACCACATGATAAGAACTTTCATATTGAAGTAAGGTTGGGAAGAAAATCTTTTGGTAAGGGTGTGGGCAGAAACAAAAAACAGGCAGAACAGGAAGCCGCCAAACAAGGTCTTGAGAGTATGGAAAAATTTAAGAAATCTGAATAATGAATATTATCTATTCTTTATCTTTTTCTTGAAATCCTAATTCTTCCATTTTTTTCGAAAGTGTATTTCTATTGATTCCCAGAATCAAAGCCGCTTTTTTCTTATTTCCTTTAGTTATTTCAAGGACCCGTTCAATAAGTGGCTTTTCAACCTTCTTTATTATTGTCTCATAGACTTTCTCTGAGGATTCTTCATCTTGGTTATCAAGTAGGAAGTTGACCTCATCTCTTATCAAACTGTCTAGGGATTCCTGGCTCCCTTTTGCTTTCCCCTCAAGGTGCGGGGCTGCATCAAGTAGTGTTACGCGAGTGATAACTGTATCAGATGACAGCACTAACATACGCTTTATAATATTCTCCAATTCCCTTACGTTTCCGGGCCAATTGTAGGCGGTAATCGTTTCCTTAGCTTTATCCGAAAGCGTTCTTGTGCCAACACCAAGTTCTTTGCCATATTTGCTTAAAAAATGTTCGGCAAGTGGAATTACATCTTCAACCCTGTTTCTTAGTGGCGGTATTTTAATGGTTATTGCGTTTAATCTGTAGTAAAGATCTTCTCTGAAATTGCCGTTTTCAACCTCTTTCTCAAGGTTCTTATTAGTTGAAGCTATTATTCTTACATCTATTGGAGAAGGTTTTTCACTACCGAGGCGGTAGAGTTTCTTCTCCTCCAGTATACGAAGCAGTTTAGTTTGAAGCTCATGGGGCATGTCGCCAATTTCATCAAGGTGAAGCGTGCCCCCGTCAGCCTCTTCAAAACGCCCCTGTCTAGATATGGATGCACCGGTAAAAGCGCCTTTTTGATATCCGAATAGTTCGCTTTCTAGAAGCTCTTTAGGGATGGCTGCAATATTTACAGCAACGAGTTTTTTGTCTCTTCTCATGCTGTTGGTATGAATCGCTCTAGCAACCAATTCTTTCCCTGTTCCGCTTTCACCATTTACCAAAACCGTTATATCTCTTTCAGCGACGCGTCCTATCATTTTATAGATATTCAGCATTGCCTGTGATTGTCCTACTATATCCTGTAGCGTGTCGGCTTCACTGTTCTCATCTAACAATATGTCTAATTTCTTAGAGTTCTCGTAGCTTTCTATAGCTCTTGCAACGGTAATTTTTACTTCATCAAGATCAAAAGGTTTGGCTATGTAGTCATAAGCGCCTTGTTTC
Organism: Thermodesulfobacteriota bacterium; assembly: GCA_040880385.1. GTDB lineage: Bacteria > Desulfobacterota_D > UBA1144 > Nemesobacterales > UBA2774 > CR02bin9. The sequence continues at coordinate 2,197 of JBBDIN010000039.1, forward strand.
ATAGCGTCGATTGCATTTTTAACCGTATTTTTAGCTGTGATAATTATTACAGGGGAATTAACACCTTTGGACCTGATTTCGTTTAATACATCAAATCCGGTCATATCCGGCATAGTAATATCAAGTATTATTGATGAAAAATTGCCCGATAAAGCTTTATCAATGCCCTGAGAGCCGTTTTCTCCAAACTCTACTGTATATCCTTCTTTCTCCAGGCACTTACCAAGTACCCACCTTATACTTTCTTCATCGTCTACGACTAAGATTCTTTTTTTCATTTTGTTCCTATTCGATCGTAAATGTGGAATAGCTAATGTTAATTTATATTCACTGGGAGATATACTTTAAAGACAGTACCATCTTCTATCTCACTCTCAACAAACATGGCTCCACCATGTTTTGCTATGATTTGATATGCTAGAAATAAACCTAAACCGGAGCCTTCTTTTCTAGTAGTATAAAAGGGACTAAAGATTTTTTCCAGAGACTCTGTAGGAATTCCATTTCCATCATCTTTGATTTCCACAGAAATGGCTTTCTGACCTTTGAGCCTATGCTCGGTAACCCATCTTGTAGAAACTATTATATTCCCTTTGCCTTCTATTGCTTGTGATGCGTTTTTGATCAGATTTAAAAAAACTTGCTTCAGAGAGTTTCTGTCACCTTGAATCGGAGGAAGTGTAATATCAAAGTTCTGCGAATATTGAACATTATTCTGTGAACCCGACAATGACTCAAGATATATGATTTCCATGAGAATGTCATGTATGTCTAGTGGTTCGAAAACCTCTTCGGCAAAGGGTTCCAGTTGTTTTAGTGAATCTAGTAAAGCAGTTAGTCTGTCTGCTTCCTTTGTTATTATTTGTGCGCATTTAATAATTTCTATATTCTCAGTCTCCCCCGCCAGTAATTGGGCGGCTCCTCTAATGCCGCTAAGTGGGTTTTTTAGTTCATGTGCAAGTCCAAGCATAAGAGTTCCAAATCTTGAGGCAGATAATTCCTGTGTACTCTTGCTGCTCAGAAATTTAGAGCTTGCCATATCTTTTATCTGTAAAATGACGCCGTCTATCTTGCCTGTGTTTGTATATAAAGGAGATGCTACTGCTTGAATAGAAATTTTATCCCCACCTCTTAACATAGGGTTAATCTCATCTCCAAATATAGTCCTTTCTTCTTCTAGAGATCTTCTTGCAAGCTCCTCAAGTTCAATAGGCATAAATAGATTAGAGCTCTTTCCTATTGTTTGTTTTCTGGAAATCTTAAAAGTAGTTTCGGCATTGTCGTTCATATCCAAAACACAGAAGCTCTTATCGAGGATGATTATGCTTTCAGGGAACACATCAAATATATCTTTATAATCAACCTTTTTTTTTAAGCTTGCAGTGTTTGTCATTAAGGACTACCTAAAGCTCTTCTATTCTGATAAAGTTGGTTTTACCTGTAATAGCTTTGAATTTGCTGATTTCTTTAAGGGCGGATACAAGGTTTTTTTCCTTAGCTTCGTGCGTCATGATTACAATCGGCACATCGCCTCCACCTAGGTGTCTGCTTTTCTGAATCACTGATTCAATACTTATGTTGTGTTTGCCCAAACAGCTTGTGATATTTCCTAATATTCCTGGTATATCGGCTGCCTGAAAACGTAAATAATATTTAGTCGATATTTCACTAGTTTTGATTAGCGATGAATTTCCTTTGCTCTTGTATGGATGAGGCACGGCCGGATGAGTGTTTCCTAAGCTCAAATGTTTGGCCACATGGATAACATCACCGACTACTGCGCTTGCTGTAGGCATCATTCCCGCGCCCATTCCATATAACATTGTTGGTCCAACTGCGTCACCTACGACATATATTGCATTAAAGGCGCCTGAAACATCAGCTAACTGTGTGCCTTTCTTAACAAGAGTGGGATACACACCCGCTTCTAGGCCTTGTTCTCGTGATTTTGCAATAGACAGTAGCTTGATTTGATATCCGAGTTCGTCGGCATATGAGATATCTAGAGAAGTTATATTTCTAATACCCTCTACATGGATCTTGTCGAAATTTAAAAATGTCCCAAAAGATAGCATGATGAGAATAGAGAGTTTGTGCGCAGCATCTACTCCATCAATGTCAAATGACGGATCTGCTTCAGCATATCCCTTTTCCTGCGCTTCTTTTAGCACATCCTCAAACTCGTATCCATGCTCTGTCATAGTTGAAAGAATGTAGTTAGAAGTTCCGTTCATGATACCGTGAATCGAAAGGATGTTATTTGCAGCGTAGCTTTCCTGAGTGGATTTTATAATCGGGATACCACCACCAACGCTCGCTTCAAAACCAACTTCTACGCCCTTCTTAGCCGCTTCGCCGAAAATAGTTTTCCCGTGATGAGCTAGTAAGGCTTTATTTGCTGTAATAACGTGCTTGCCATTTTTAATAGCCCCCAGAACGAAATCTTTGGCTATTGTGGTTCCCCCGACAAGTTCAATTATTATGTCTATCGAGTCGTCATTTATTAAATCCCACGCATCTTTAGTCAGTTTCTTTTTTGGAAGCCTGACGGGTCTTTTTCTGCTGAGGTCATTGTCAGCAATCTTCTTTAGGTTAAGTGTTAATCCGGTTCTGTTTTTAATAATCTCTTTATTTTGATTAAGTATTTTTATCACGCCGCAGCCTACAGTTCCGGCTCCGATCAGACCTATGTTAACTACACTCATATAAATCTCCTTATCTCACAAGGTATTATCAGAAGGTTTTGAATTAGGAATTATACATTATTTTATTTGACATTGAATACAACCGGACTTAAATTAATACGCATCCGTGGGGCCGTAGCTCAGCTGGGAGAGCGCATGAATGGCATTCATGAGGTCGTCGGTTCGATCCCGATCGGCTCCACCACTGACATAAATTGCTTAATATTGCATTTGCATCCCCTGACTATTTTTATGCTCTTTGTCGTAGGAAATAATCAAGTGGAAATTTATCTTTACTTTGACCTGGATTGATTGACAACACTATATCTCTAGTGTTAGATTGTCTCGCAATGGCAGATATTCATAAAGAAAGGCTAAAAGAAATATTACAAGAGAAGTCTATACTTAGAGGTGATTTTACACTTGCCTCGGGAAAGAAGAGTGATTATTACATAGATGGCAGGCTTACTACATTAGATGCTGAGGGAGTTAATCTCATAGGAAAGATTTTCCTTGAAGAGATTAAAAAGGATCCTTCAATTAATGTCGTAGGTGGTCCAACAATGGGTGCCGATCCTATAGTAGGCTCTGTTCTCGCCCTAAGCCAGGAATCCGGATATCCACTGCCGGGTTTTCTCGTCCGGAAGGAGGAAAAGGGACACGGGACCGGAAAGCTGATAGAAGGGAATCTTAACCCTGGAGACGTAGCGGCAATGTTTGAAGATGTTGTTACAACTGGCGGCTCTGTAATAAAAGCTATAAACGCTGTTCGCGACAGCGGCGCCGAAGTCAGTAAATTACTTGTTGTCATTGATAGAGAAGAAGGGGCTAAAGCTAGGTTTAAAGAGATGGGGATTCTATTCTTCTCGATATTTCAGATAAGCGACTTACTGTAGTTGGAATTCGCAAGACAGATTTGTCCATTCTCTGGAAATTCAATTCTATGGAAATTCAATATTGTACTCTTCAAGTTTTCTTCTTAATGTCAGACGATTTATTCCAAGAGTCCTTGCTGCTTTAGATCTATTCCACCCGCTTGCACTTAGTGTTTCTTCTAATAATATCTTCTCGGCTTCTTTAACCACCAGACTATACACATTATCAGTTTTGCCGGAATTAAGAATTCCTCTTACAGAGCCTCTTAAAGTTTCCGTTAGCGAAGGGGATTCCATATTCTTCTCTATGCTAAGCTCATTATTGAGTTCCAGATCATAGGAAGTTAGGTAAGGGGTTTTAGTAAAAGCAATTGCCTTTCTGATAGTATTTTCCAATTCTCTAACATTCCCTGGCCAGTCAAACTGCGTTAGCATGTCTTGAAATTTGCGTGTGACTCCTTTGATGTTTTTGCCTGCTTGACTGCCGTGTCTTCTGGTCAGGCATTCCATCAAAAGCGGAATATCTTCTTTGCGGTCTTTTAGAGGAGGTAGATGAATTTTAACAACATTTATTCTGAAGTATAAATCCTCTCTAAATTTTCCAAGACGCACAAGCTCTTCTAAGTTTTTGTTTGTTGCAGTAATTAGCCTAACATTAACTGAAATCTCTTTATTGCTCCCAAGGCGGTGAAAGGTGCCGCTTTGCACCACTCTTAATACCTTTGCCTGAAGTGATAGTGACATGTCCCCAATTTCATCAAGGAACATTATTCCTCCGTCAGCTTCTTCAAACTTTCCTTTTCTAGAGGTATCAGCTCCAGTGAAAGCCCCTTTCTCATAGCCAAATAGTTCTGCTTCTAAAAGGCTTTCCGGAATTGCTGCACAGTTGAGAACTACAAAAGACTCTTCCCACCTAGTGCTTACTTTCCAAACAGACTCTGCAACAAGCTCCTTTCCTGTACCGCTTTCTCCTGTAATAAGCACCGGGACATCTACTCTGCCTACTTGTCCGATGAGCTTGCAGACTTCTTGGAGCATAGGAGAGTCCCCGACAATGGCGCAACTAACGCTGCTTCCCAGGGCATCTCCAGCGAATTCTAACAACTCCCCCTTTGTTTCAAGGCCAATTCCTATAGCCCTTTTTACTGACTCGATTAACTTTGGACTACGAAGAGGCCCGATAATACAGTCGAAAGCCCCAAAGGTCATAGATTCAATTAAATACCTGGCGCCCTTTTCCTCGGTCAGTACTATAACAAATGAATGTTCTTTAAGCTTGCTAAGGGCGCTTACTCCCATTGTGTCGACATCTA
>JBBDIN010000040.1:0-7046 GCA_040880385.1 Thermodesulfobacteriota bacterium
TTAACTCGGCCAGGGTCTGGTATACGTTTTCTATCTCTCCGTGTTTAAAGTGATCCAAGTAATCGAGCAAGAGGATGTACTCCTGGTTGTTCAAGCCAAGCTCCTTTCTCTTTAATCTGAGCTCTCTCGGCACAATTAGACATCCTTTTTCTGTTAGTAAATCACCCCAGATATGCTTACTCATATTCCAGCACTGACTCCCGATACAGTCTTTATATTGCGAATATTCCAAATAAAATTGCTCTAATTCATGTTGCATAGCTTTTTAAGCCCCCCCCTCTACTCCCGCCAGCGTTTAAGAGCTCTTATGAACTCACGCTCAAGCAAGATTGCGTCCCTCATCAGGTCTTCCGGACCAAGAGCTCTTCCGCTGTAGCTCTCGGAAATAATTTTAAGAAGCTCCATAAGTCTACGCTCGCGGTCCTCTTCCCATGTGGACTCGTTTTTACGTTCGCCGTGATTGAGCGGAAGTCCGTTTTTGACAGGCTCTTCACGTCCGAGCACATTTATCGACTGCACCCATGTGCCTGCACCTTTCTTCGCATACCGGTATTCGACAAAGTCGCCCACTATCGGTATTTCAAAAGGCTCTTTCCTATATTCAGGTTTTGAAAAAGAGAGCCAGCTCTCTGCCCCCTCGATTTTAATTCCGGTCTCGCTCACCCTGGAGACCCTGCCGCGCGCATCATCGCGCTTAACTCCATTTTGCTGCATCATAATGACCCCCTACTAATAATCAGAATCCTTTACCACTCATCGAGTTCCAACTCACACCTTTATAAAGGACTTTCAACTCTGTCCGTTTTAATAACCGCGGAACCCATTAAGCGGCTGCGGACCCTGTCCGCGTCCCATCTTCCGTTTACGTTAGCAGGCAAACTATTTCTTCTTCCGACTTCTACTTACTGTCCAAACTCTAACCCCAACCCCGCAGGTAGAACCTGCACCCATAAAATCTCTGCCAAACTCCTAAGCCTCGAAGAACTTTTTCCCCGACACATGTTATGTGTGCCCCGAGCGCCTTTAGTGGCTGGGCAGCAACAATTAGAAAAGCGCCCAGGGCTGTCTCTGTAGGAGTGCTGTCCCGGCCTTCCCCTTTTTGAAGAAGGATGGAGGATTGCGGGAAAACCGGGACGGATGGATATGCAAAATTAAGTCTCATCTCTTTGTGAACTCCATATACTTAGTATTCCAATCGGATTTCGGCGCAGACTCGTCAAGCTCTTTAAGCACTTCTTCGTAGACGCGCTTGTAGTCCTGGATCTCCTCTCTAATTTCTCTGCAATCCGCGGCCTGCTCAACCTGTCCGGCATTAACTACCGCCACGTGGTCAAAAGTCCCCTTTTCGTAGGCTCTGCCGAAATGCCATGACACGTAAAAGAATCCAAAAACCAAAATCATGTAACTTGTGTAGCGAAAAATTGATGACAACATAATTTCCGACCTCCTGGGACACTTAGCGTCCCTGACACTGTGCGTCCTCAACACAATGTGTCTTTTTAGTTTTCCTTTTTACTTCTCTTCCTAACCAAACCTTTACTCGCTTCTTCCGACCCTCCCTCGGTCTCAAGCACTCCCCAATATCCCCTTCGCTTGAGGCCCAAGAGAACTTCAGGATGAATCTCCTTCATCCTAAGGGTCTCAATAAGCTCGACAGGATTAAGCCCGTCCTCCGCAAGATAGTCCGAAAAGGTCTGTCCCCGTTTCCTCAATTCCTTTTCGAAATGGAGCAAATTTAAATACCCATACTTTCTAAGCGCCTCCTCTACCGGCCTGCTCTTTGCTCCATCCACATATATCACCATCTTCGTTGAAGCCGGGCTAACCCCATGCGAGCTTGCAAACTTGTTTATACTTCCCCACTCCCCTATTATCTGCTGTGTCGTTATGTGCTCTATTCGTCCCATGTATTCACTAACTCCCCTTTTTATTTCATTAGTAACAGCGTCCAATTCCTCACTTGATCGAAATTGTTGCTCTATTCGTCCCATTAAATCATCTCTCCCGTTTGAATCAATCTCTTATGTTTGGTAGTCATCCTGTTTTAACATTCCAACAATTACATCTAAAACAACCTCAATCTCTTTCAGAACCTCATTGTTCCAAAACCTGAGCACTCTATAACCTTGAGACTCCAGCCAGACAGTACGCTCTTCATCATACGAGCTTTGCTCGCTGTGCTGTCTGCCATCAACTTCAACAACCAGTTTCTTCTCAAGACACACAAAATCGACTATGTATTTCCCTATTGGTTGTTGCCTGCGAAATTTGTGTCCGGTTATCTGGCGAAGACGGATATGGCTCCACAATTTCTTTTCTGCATTCGTTAAGCGCTTTCTTAACTCTCTCGCTCTGTGGATGTCCCCCCCATCCTGACCTTCCCCCGCATTGGGGGGAAGGGAACCCTTTTTCTTCCCTTCTCTAAAATCAGAAGAGCTGAAAGAATCCCTTTCTTTCTTCTCTAAAAAAGAAGAACTGAGTTTGCCCTTTTCTTTCCCCTCACTTGAGGAGAGAGGGTTGAGGGGGCCCTTTTCCTTCCTCCCCCTTGAGGGGGGAGGATTGAGGTGGGGGTGAAGATTTTCGTATTCCCCTTTTTCCACTTTATTCATTGTTCTGTGATCGCTCATCATCATTTTGTGTGTCTCGTACTTGCAATTTCCAAATTTGTGTATTAATATTGTCATAGTCTTATTGTTTATGTATATTATATTCACAGAATTGGTAATTTGTCAATACGGAATTTACAAAATTGCGAATTAGGGGGTAACCGTGGATCACAATAACGAGATTGGAAAGAGGTTAAAGCTTGTAAGAGAGGCGCTCGACCTCACTCAGGAAGAATTTGGAACAGAGATTGGGAAATCTCTCAACACAGTAAATAGCTGGGAGGCTGGCAAGACCCGTCCACCCGATCACTTCATGAAAGTGATAGAGAAGATATATAATATCAGCTCCAAATGGCTCCGCCGCGGGCAAGGGGATATGTTTCTGCCGGATATTTCAGGCGTTATGGGCGGAGGTGAGATGCTTGAGATTAATATATGGGAGCTTGCAGGCGCGGGTAATCCGCTCGTGTCTGTGGACGCAGAGCCAATAGAAAGGGTCACCCTGCCTTCAAAGATGGTGCATAACTACACCAATGGTTTTAAGGTCGAGGGCGACTCTATGTATCCCACCATTGTAAACGGCGCCTATGTGGGGTTTGATCCGAACGATAAAAAGGTGGTGAGTAACGGTATATATTGCCTTCACTTACCGTACGAGGGCTATGTTGTGAAGCGCTTAGAGATAAAGCCAAATGAGATAATCATTAAGAGTGATAACCAAATGGTGGACGACTATTCCCTCCCTCTTGATGATATGAGCCAAAACCTCGTCGTCGGCCGAGTCCGCTGGATCTTTCAGAATGTGTGATTCGTAGTTAAGGTTAGAGACAATAGGAACATTTCTTCCCTTATATTTTAGACGATGAGATCGTAAGATGAATGATTTTGATTATTCCGATAAAGAAGCAATCGACAGACGAACGAGAATTCACATTTTCCCCTTGCCAAAGTAATTCATTGAAGTACTATTATTGAGGTACTATTCTATATGAAAGAGGCTCTAGTAACCGTCATTGAACACCCCAATTATCTAAAACGGGCGGAAAAGCTTTTGAGCTCTGAACAAATGGATGGAATAATAAATATACTTGCAGCCAATCCAAGATCGGGGGATATAATCCGCGGCACTGGAGGGTTTAGAAAATTCAGATACGCAGGTGTTAGAGGCAAAGGAAAAAGCGGGGGCATGAGGATTATCCATTTTTTTATAACAAGAGATCAAGAAGTTCATCTTGTAGATATATACGGAAAAGGAGAGAAAGATAATCTTACCAAAGCTGAAGTAAATGAGCTTGCAAAACTCGCAGCCATTTTGAAAGGAGAAAAGAATGAGTGAGAGATTCGAGTCTATCCGAAAAGGGGCTCAAGAGGCAATTGACTGGAAAAAGGGCAAAAAAACCGGAGCACGGGTCCATAAGCTTACTGCCATGGACGTAGCCCGTATCAGAAGAAAAACAAAAATGAGTCAGAGGGAATTTTCACAGTCGTTTGCCATCCCCCTATCAACTTTAAGACAATGGGAACAGGGCAAACGCGTACCCCAGGGTCCAGCACAAGCCCTGCTTCAAATAATTGACAAGGATTCTAAGACCGCGCTTGAAGCGCTAAGGAAATAATTCATATAGTTTATGATCTGCCGCGTCCGCTGGATCTTTCAGAATGTTTGAGGGAATATCAAAACCCAATTAGATTAAGGCTACCATATTATGCTTGACGAATTAGCTAAAATAATAAAGCTATACTTGGAATCGAAAAAAAGAATAGTTGGTATCTTAGCCAAAATTGATAAAGATTTAAAAATTCCAAGAACCCAAACCCCAGCACTAGCTTTAACTAGAACTCGTAATTTTATTACTTTAGGAATAGAGTTGTTAGATTCTTATTATGGCCTATGGAAAGTGGCAAGAGTTGACAAAGATAAGGGTGATAAAATTAGAGAAGAAAATGTAGAAAGAATAATAGAATTACAGAAAATGATAATAATTAGCTCTTTGTCTGGTGTTGAATATGCGCTAAAAGAATATCTCTCTCGGAATCCTGAAAAACTGGGCAACATAAATTCTAAAACTCCCCTAAAGGAAATATTTATTAAATCAAAACAATGCAACATAATAGAAGATGAAGAATTCATATTATGGGAAGGTCTTATAAAGTTTAGAAACATAATTGTTCATAATGATGCTATCTCGGATATTACAAGAAGTTATAACTATCCAAAATGCCAATTAGAATTAGTCGCTAGCAATAGGGTTAAAGGAAACCTTATGCTTTGCAATTATTTGATCGACTGGATGATTGATGCCATTGCAACTTGGATAAGAAATATAGAAACAAAGAAATAGTTCTCTTATTTAACAAACCTAGACAAACTTCATTCCCATTTCTGCTTTATCCTGTAAACTAAATCCCCAATGAGCGCACAAGTATGGTTCTACGAAAAAGGTACAACAGCAGCGGGCCCTGTCACTGAAGAAGAGCTCTGGGATTTATTAAATAGCGGCGAGATAACAAAGGATTCTCTTGTATGGAAAGAGCCGATGGAAAAATGGCTCCCGTTTTCACAAGTGCAAGAGTTGAGACTTCCACCAAGACCCAAACCCCCTCCCATGCCAAAGGCTGAGGAGAAAATTTCTGCTGATACCGACACATCATTTCAGCCTCCCGAAGATCCTGAGCCTGAAGAGAAAGAAGAGACCTATGATAATGTAGAGAAAGTAGTTTTCAAATCTCCAGAATATGAACCTGGTGAAGTTACTACTATGGACTCGGCAGATGAAGACGTAGACCAGACACGCCCGTGGGTCAGGTTTCTGGCGCGAATGACCGACTACTACATATTTTCCATGCTGTTCTCACTACTAGTCAGCCTAATGTTTCCGGATTTTATGAAGCAAATATCTGAAATGTTAACTCAGCAAATGTCAGCTGGTGATTCTGAAACTGCAGGATTTCAAAGCATAATGGCCCTGATTATAATACGAGTCGTAATCACATTTATCTGGGTGTTTATTGAGGCTTTTACCATTAGTAGATACGGCACCACATTCGGCAAAAACCTGCTAGGCACAAAGGTGCTTGATAAAAATGGCGAACTTCTACGCTACGACAGGTCGCTTAAACGCAGCTACGGCGTTTGGCTAAAAGGTATGGGCGCTGGATTTGCGCTTATCTCCTGGCTCACAATGCTGTTTGGATATCAGGCTCTCAAAAGAGACGGCGTTTGTTCTTGGGACAATGATGCAGACTCCAAGGTAGTACACTCATATTTCAGCTCCACAAGACTAATAATTATCTTGGGATTCATTATAGCTATTGAGTTTATTGCAGTCGGATCATTGGTTTAAATCCAAGCTATCAGAACACAAATCATCTCAATAATTAGCCAAAACTGTGTAAGATAACACAAGTCCAACTGTTTCTAATCAAACTTTTCCTCCTCCTTGAATCACCTAAGCTATTGTAACTATTAAACATTGCCACTTGGCATGCCCTTTGCACTATTACCTACATATTAAATTTCGAATGCAGGAGGTAATTTATCATAAAAGACGCATTCAAAGAGAATTTTAGACCCACAAGGTTTGTCTTATCACTATTTGGAGCGCTAGTTTTGGTATCTGCGTTGTTCATTTATCAGCTAACGGCCACAGCAGAGATTGCAGCGGTAGAGGCAAACTGCATCAAACCAAGCCCTGGACTGGTAGATTCCACTTTCGGACCTCAATCACGAGACATCTTTTTTGACTATGAAAGTGACTTAATTAGAGAAGATGCCGTTGGGGTTCTTGCTGATAACGCCGATATCTTGAAAAGAAACCCTGATACGTTTGTCATCATACAGGGCGAGTGGGATGTAAATGAGACCGGCGGCAAACTCTTGGGAGAGTCGCGAGCTCAGAACGTTCGAAACTTTATAATAGATCAGGGAGTCGAGGCTGGAAGAATTCTCACATCAAGTAATTGCGATCAACATAAACTAATGGTTTCTCACACTCCTGAATATCAGAAACTAAGTCGAAAAGTACATTTCATTTCTTTAGAACCTCAAATACAAGGTTACGCCTCTATCCTTGAGTTTATTAATAATAATTTAGAAGGTTGACTCTAACAATGACCGCTGCGGGGAGATTGCTCTCCTCACAGTTTTATTATCATATTATTTACATGAAATCCCAAGACTCATTGAACTCAATATAACACTGTGATAAGTTACGATATAGGTTATGGAAAAGATCACAGTCGGCATATTGATTTATGATGATGTAGATGTCCTGGATTTCACGGGTCCCTATGAAGTATTCAGCGTAACCAGAGAAATGGACCAACCCGCTTTTACAGACCCCTGCCCTTTTGAAATCCTGCTTGTTTCAGAACACCACCGCAGAGTAAAAACTATGGGCGGGATGAAAGTTGTACCTAATCATGATTTCATGGACTTTG
>JBBDIN010000041.1:0-6940 GCA_040880385.1 Thermodesulfobacteriota bacterium
CGGCCCCGTCTTTAAATGCCCTCTCTACCAAAAACCCTTCGACTCTGGCATTTATATCGACTGATTCAATTGATTGGAGAGTACCAACATAGTCCAAATACAGAGGAACCGTTTCAGACTTCGCTTGAGCTATAGTAACGGTCATTTCCGGAGCCGCTTTATCCTTGTCACTCTTACCGCAGCTTGTTAAGTTAATAGTAAATATAGCTATTGCTGCTATCACAAGAATAAAACTTATTGAAGAGATATTGGTATTAGTTTTCTTCATTTATTAACTCCTCTCCACCCTCTGAATCGATAACTACATCCTCCTCTATTACTATTACTTCAGGAGAAGGAATTTCTGTACCCATAGCGTTGATTAAATCAGCATAGGATGTAAATGTGTCTGTAATTGTTTGCACCTGCTCTGCTCTAGCCTGAGCGAGTAAAGTTTGGGCGTTTAGTAATTCGACAATATCACCAACACCATTCTGGTAACGCTCAAGTGAAGCATTGTATGATTCCATTGAACTTTCAAGTAAGACCTCTGCTGCCTCCAGTGACTGTACTACGGTTCTAAAGTTGTAATAAGCTGCCCAGACCTCATCGATAACAATCTGTTCTTGAAGCCTTAGTGCCGCTTTGGACGATTCAAGCTCGGCACTTGCTTGACGGACGGAGTTTAAAATAGTAAAACCTTGGAAAATTGGAACTTGGAGCTGTAAACCTACTAAGTAATTGGTAAAGAATTCGCTTGACTCACCCTCAGGCCTTACCCAGAATCTTAACAATTGCGCAGTGGCAGAGATCTCAGGGAAGAATTCAGCCTTAGCCTGTTTCAACTCCGCTTGCGCCTCTCTAACACTAGCTTGAACTGCTGCAAGGTCTGGCCTGTTTTCCATGGCTACGTCTATCATATCATTCACATTATCAGCAAGCGCATCTATGGGAAGTTCATCTACAGGGTCAGAGACATCAAAGTCAGTGTTAGAAGGCCAGCCAACTGATGTTGCCAGTTGTCCACGAAAGATTTGCACATTCCCCCTATCTTCAACCAAATCTAGCTGAACTTGAGCTAAAGTTGCTCTAGCTTGAAGTACGTCCGGCAGGGTTCCAACACCGGCTTCTAATCTTAGCTCTGCAGCCTCAAGGCTGGTCTCTGCCTCTTCAAGATTAGTTTCATCCGCTATTACCAGAGCTTTACTGCCTATGTAAGTATAAAAGTTTACAGCGACTTCATTTAAGACATTTTGGATAGCCTGATTTTGGTTCCAATTAGCGTTAACTAGTGCTAATCTTGCAGCATCAATCTGTGCTTCTCTACCTCCGAAATCCAGTAAAAGGTAACTAAGGGAAAGTCCGACGTTTCCGTACTGTTCAGTAAACGCATCACCACCCGCTGATGATCCCCCGTCTCTTGCATAAAAATATCCGGCATTTCCTGTAATCTGTGGATAATACAAGCCTCTAGCTTCTGCCCATGCGGCGGCTGTGGCCCTTGCATCTTGCCATGCTATCTGGGTGGTTGGATTGTTAGCTAGAGCAATATCTACAAGTTGGGATAGCCTTAGATTATCCGCCTCAGCTTCTAACTCTTGAGGAATGGTTGGTAATTCTTCTAGTTCAAAGGCCTTTTCTTGCTCCCGCTTTGTTGGAACCCACTCTTCTCCCGGAGCTGGCGACGCCTCTTTATAAGGATCAAATTCCGGAGCGCCGTGCGAGCAGGATACTAAAATGAGAACAATTAATATTGCGCAGTATTGGTAAACAGATTTTGATCTAAACAATATAGAATCTCCGCCATATCAAGAAGGGTAAGAAATCATCAAATGTTACGCTTCCGCCTTACTTTGTTAAATATAATAATAACAGGGAATAATAATATCCTACTCAAACAATTGCAAGATAACTAGTTTAACTTCAAGCTGTATCAAGGTGAATCTCCAACACTTAGGTTTATTCGATCCGCAGTTTTTTTTGCGTCTATCATAGCAAAAACAATAAGTATAAGTACTGCAAAGGCATAACCGAGCAACATTAAAAGAGATGGGATATCATCCAAATCCCCACGGGCCTCTATGAAACGTGCCACGGGCTCCCTGGCTAATATAGTTATCCCAACATTTAGACCTATCAATATAAACCCTTTCAAAAACTGGTTATTATAAATCTGCCCTAGTCCGGGCAATATTCCAGATAGTATAAGAGCAGCCATTGGACTCTTTCTTTTCTTCTTATCGTTACTCATAATATCTATCAGATTATAGCCAAAACTTTGAGGGGATATTTGTAAATAAAATTACAAATTGAGAAATTTCAAATTCTAGGCTCTGAAGATTATTAGAACTCAAATCAAGAATTATTATAACTACCGGACTCGATAAGCTCTTTTAATTTCTGTCCGGGATCAGGGGCTTTCATGAACGTCTCACCGATTAAAAAAACGTGTACTCCTTCGCCCCTTAATCTATCTATATCCTCTATTGAACCTATCCCGCTTTCGGCTATAACGATTTTATCCCCCGGAACCTTTTTGGAAAGATTAATTGATACATTGAGATCGACATCAAAAGTTCTCAAGTCTCTATTATTAATACCTATTATTCTGGCATCAGCCTCTAGCGCCCTATCCAATTCTTCAGCGTCATGCACTTCAACAATAGCATTCATTTGCAGTGAGTGAGTGAGCTCTAATAGTTCGGATAAAGAGGTTTGATCAAGTGCGGCTACTATAAGCAGGATCGCGTCAGCTCCGAAGAGTCTTGCCTCGTAGACCTGATATGGATCAACAATAAAGTCTTTTCTTAGAAGGGGAGTATCAACCTCTGCTCTTATGCTTTTAAGAAATGAAAGGCTGCCTTTGAAATACTTCTCGTCTGTCAAAACAGATATTGCAGAGGCACCGCCGCGGCTATAACTCTTAGCTATTTGAACAGGGTCAAAGTCTTCTATAAAAACACCTTTTGAAGGGGAGGCGTGTTTAACCTCAGAGATTATTTTCAGCTCGCCTTTGGGATTAATTGCATCAAAGAAATTTCTTGAAGGAAGGGCATCTTTAATTTGCTCTTGTATTTGTTCTAAGGGTAGGGAGGTTTTTGAAATCTCTACTTCAGAAGTCTTATTTTCAATTATTTCATCAAGAATCATTAATATTGTTACCTGGCAAAGTATTTATTATTTCTTTGCAAATTCTATAAACTGATTTAACTTAGCAAGTGCTTTACCCGAATCCAAAGACTCTACCGCCCTATCAAATGCTTGACTAAAGTCGGATTCTCCATCGGAAACATAGATAGCTGCTGCGGCATTAAGAAGTGCAATGTCTCTCTTTGCTTCTTTTTCCTCGCCATTAAATATAGATAATATTATTTGAGCATTTTCTTGAGAAGTTTGACCACCTTTTAATTCTTCCAATTTTCTCTTCTTTAATCCTAGCTCTGAAGGGTCAAATTGATACTTCTTCACCATACCGTCTCTTAGTTCTGCAACAACAGTCTTTCCCGTCACAGTAAATTCATCCATTGCGTCAGAGCCGTGAACAACCATAGCATTCGTATGCCCAAGATTTCTTAAGACTTTGATTATCGGATCCAATAAAGATTCGGAGTATACACCTATCACCTGATGTTTTACCCCGGCAGGATTAGAAATGGGGCCTAATATATTAAAAATAGTTCTGATGCCGATCTCTTTTCTTGGTACGGCAACATTTTTCATTGCAGGGTGGTAAAGTGGGGCGAAGAGAAACACTATTCCGGTTTCCCTCAAACATCTCTGTGCATGCTCAAGTGAGTAGTCGATATTGGCTCCCAATGCCTCGAGCACATCTGCACTACCAACCGGGCTTGAAACAGAACGGTTACCGTGCTTAGCTACCGCGACTCCCGCTCCTGCTACGATAAACGACGCTGCTGTGGAAACATTGAAAGTCCCGTGATGATCCCCCCCAGTGCCGCATAAATCTACTACCACCTCATCTGATATTTGGATTCTATTTGCTTTATCGAGCATTACCTTGGCAGCACCCGTAATTTCAGAAACCGCCTCGCCCTTCATCCTGAGCGCAGTTAAGAATGATGCTATTTGACTAGGCGTAGCCCCGCCATCCATTATTTGCTCAATAATTTCAGCCATTTCATCTTCTTCAAGATCTATACGTTCAACTAACTTGTTAATGGCCTCATTAATCATCTTAGAAATCCCCTTCCTCTTTTGCTTCTCTTATCTTATCCAGTATGCCATTTATAAAAGAACCTGATTCTTCAGTACCAAATCTCTTACCAAGCTCAACGGCCTCGTTTATGGTAACAGGTGGTGGTATGTTGCTCAAGTATAGTAGTTCGTAGATTGCAATCCTCAATATGTTTCTATCAATTGTGGACATTCTCTTTAGACGCCAGTTATCAGAATAACTGGTTAGTATGTTATCAATATTGGGCAAGTTGGAGCATGATCCTCTTACAAGAATCGAAGAAAATTCTTTGGTATCATCATCTGAAGCAATATCATTTCCATCCCAAAAAAGAGATAACAACTCCTCTACATCTTCTGAATCAGAGGAAGACTCTTTTAATGAATCGAATTGATATAAAAACTGGAGCGCAAGCTCCCTAGCCTGTCTCCGTGTACCCATATAGTAGGATTTTACCTTTTTCTGGAAAGAGTTTTGGCAAGATTAGACATCTCAATTGCGGAGAATGCAGCGTCTCCGCCTCTGTTTCCGGCTTTAGAGCCTGCTCTCTCTATCGCCTGCTCGAGTGTTTCAGTCGTTATAACACCTGAGGAAACCGGTATATTGTGATCGAGCCCAATAGTAGCAAGCTGGCTCGTAACAGTTGAAGCTAAAAAATCAAAATGCGAAGTTTGGCCTCTGATGATCGCACCGAGTGCTATTATAGCATCGTATTTTTTTAATTCAGCCGCTTTCTTTACTGCAAATAATATTTCATAAGACCCGGGAACTTTAATTACATCGATATCTTTATCAGAAGCATTATGTCTGTTAAGGACATCAATAGCCCCACTCATAAGTCTCTCAGTTATAAAATCGTTAAATCTGCTCACAACAATTGCAAATTTAAGCCCTTTCGCATCTAGCTTACCTTCGTATATCTGAGGCATAAAAACCTCCCTTCTAGTCAACCATTGACAAAAGGTGACCGAGTTTGTCTTTTTTAACTTTTAAATACTTTAAATTTCTACCGTTTGGCGGAATCTCAATAGGAACCCTTTCTACTATTTGGAGGCCGAAGCCTTCAAGTCCCTTTATTTTCTTTGGATTATTGGTAAGAAGCCTCATATTCCTGACGCCTAAATCACTAAGGATCTGAGCACCAATGCCATAATCCCTAAGATCAGGTTTAAATCCAAGCTTTTCATTAGCCTCAACTGTATCAAATCCATCGTCCTGAAGTGCATAGGCTTTAATCTTATTTACAAGACCAATCCCTCGCCCCTCTTGCCTCATATAGAGTATAACCCCTGCCCCTTCTTCTTCAATGATCTTCATAGCCTGCTTTACCTGAGGACCACAGTCGCATCTGAGTGATCCGAAGACATCGCTAGTAAGACACTCTGAATGAACTCTTACTAGAACATTATCTTTAGAGGTTATATCTCCCTTTACAAACGCCACGTGGTGCTGAGGATCGATATCACTTTCATAAACGATTGTCTGAAATTCTCCATATTCTGTAGGAATAACAGCTGAAGCAGCCCTTCTAACAAGGCTTTCAGCTCTTAGTCTATAGCTAATTAAATCCGCTATAGATGCAATCTTTATATCATGAGTAATCGCAAATTTTTCTAAATCAGGAAGCCTTGCCATATCTCCTTCGTCATTCATTATCTCGCAAATCACCGCTGCAGGCATTAGACCGGCAAGCCGTGCAATATCGACAGAGCCTTCGGTATGTCCTGCTCTAACCAAAACTCCACCAGGCCTTGAAATCAATGGAAATACATGCCCGGGACGAATGAAGTCTTCAGGTTTAGCATCCGGAGATATTGCCAAGTTAATAGTGGATGCTCGGTCAAAGGCTGATATACCGGTAGTAACTCCTCCCTGAACCGCGTCTATAGATATTGTAAAGGCAGTATGTTGGGGGACAGAATTATATTCGGGTTTAATCGGCTGAAGTCCAATTCGGTCTGCATTATCTTTTGTTATTGCTAAGCATACCAAACCTCTGCCATGTGTGGCCATAAAATTTATGGTCTCGGCACTTGCAAATTCACCGGCAACAACTAAATCACCTTCATTTTCTCTATCCTTATCATCGACAAGGATTACCATTTTACCTTGTTGTATTTCGGAAACGGCTTCTTCAATAGTACAAATGGGCATTACACTTTTTTACCCCTTAAATTATTTCCCCAGATATAAATATCCCGGATTATGAATAGCTCCCTTAAAATGGGGTTATCCAACGTAGAATATAAGCAACACACTAATTTTGTCAAATAAAGGAAAGGTTTCTTTGTTGGTTCAAAAAATGCTTATAATAATCAAATTTAATTCTGAAACTGCATCAAGTTATATCTATTTCGATCATTTCCCTTCTATCTTCAGGTTAGTTACCAGCTTGGCAAAAGCAGCATTATAGTAAATATTCTTATCGGGGAAAACAATAAATACTCCGATTTCACGGTGATTATCTAAAAATTCAAGGGCTTTATCCCGACCCATTATAAAGAGCGCAGTAGCATAGGCGTCCGCAAGTGTACTGGTATCTTCCATAACAACAGTCAGACTTAAGAAGTCGCTTCCGGGCCTTCCGCTCTGTGGAACAATAAGATGGTGGTAAACATCCCCGTCTATAGTTACAGACCTTTCATAACTACCACTGGTAGAAATTGCCAAGTCCTCGGTTTTTGTAGTAAATGTAGCAATGGCCTCTTTGTTTTCAGGATTTGTTATAGCTATCTCAGCTTCATTTCCAAAAACTTTCAAGTCCCC
>JBBDIN010000042.1:0-6880 GCA_040880385.1 Thermodesulfobacteriota bacterium
TACTAGGGGCGAAGATAACGTCCTCACCTACAATAAAACTGAAAACAGCTACCGCAAGACATGCAAAACATGTGGAGGATATTTATATACGGACCATAAACCTATGGGACTTATAGACATCTACCCTGCAGTAATATCTGATCTAACTTTTGAGCCTTCAATGCACGTATTTTATGAGGAGTCAGTTCTGCCGATTAAAGACGGGCTGCCAAAGTTTAAAGATCTGCCGGAACAAGCCGGCGGTTCGGGCGAGTTATTGCCGGAATAATTTCGTGCCTTATCTGATATGATCCGAGAACTCTTCTAAGCGTTCTATCTGAACTAGCGTAGGTCTTACGAACGAACGTCGCCGCTTAATATATTCCCACGCTTCATCTATCGAATTCCCCTGGCTTATGAAATAGGCTGCCGCCATTGTGGCGCTCCTTCCAAGCCCCTCCCAACAGTGTATGTAAACTTTCCCGCCTTCTTGCACTCTCTCCTTAATAAAATCAACTCCTTCATGTAAATGCTCTAACGTAGGGGCCTCGTTATCATCAGTCGGCAACAGCAAGAGATGTATTTTGCTCAGGTCCTTATGGAGAGTATAGTGATATTCGCTCCTCATATTAATAACCCCTGTAACACCGTGTCTTGCGAGTTTGGCGAGCCCTGTTTGTCTTGGCTGCCCCCCTAACCAGATATGCTCGTCAATCACGCTGTACCTCTTTACAGGAGTGCCTGTAATCCATCTATACAACTTGTCGAAAGCAGCAATAAAACCTTTGCGGAAACCCTGCTTGTGAAAATGATCTATTAAACGTTTTAGCTCAGTTAAATTTGTCATTATTAATCAAAAAATCCTTTCACCTCTGGTACCAAGACCAAAAGCGCATTGTGCTTAAGCGTAATTCTGAGAGGAAAATCAGAACCCACATCCTCCCCGTCTCTGGCAGCTACCTGATGTGATGCGGACAACACAATTACCTCTTTTGCTTGTCTATGAAAGATAGAATAACATGGTCTTTCCCCGTGAGGTTTAACTTTTGAGAATACACCTTTAACAGCATGGTACATTAATGATCCGGCAGACCACAAACTCGCCTCTCTTACGACTACAACATCGAGCTTGCCGTCCGACACGTCAATATCGGGAAGTAGCTTTGCCCTGGGAAGCCCAAGATTACCAGAGTTGCATATTACACAAGTTACCCCTTTAATCTTCTTTCTCTTACCGTCAATTACAATATGATAATGGGCCTGCTTAATTCTGTGTCCTACTCTAAGTGCAGTCCAAATATATGCCCAAAACCCATACCTATCTTTTACTTCCCTGTCAGTCATTACAGTCATTGCAGCCTCAAGCCCAATTCCAAGCCTGAGGAGAAAATGCTTCTCACCCACGCATCCAACATCTATTTTGCGTATATGAGTTTTTTGGCTTAATAGGGAATCGATCGCTTCGATCTTGTCATTTGGAATCTCAAGCTCATTAGCAAACACATTTGCTGTGCCGCCCGGAATAACGGCAAGTGGGACTCCGGTATCGATAAGCCCTTCTGCAACCTGAAGCATCGTGCCGTCCCCACCAACAGCAACCACGAGATCGGCGCCTTGTGAAACAGCGCCCTCTGCCAAAGTCTTGGCGCTAAGATCAGGGAGGGTTTCATGAACGGTAAGTCTATCTCCAAGCACACTAAATTTTGAACGGATCTCTCCAACAGGCATAACTCCCGGTCCTGACACAGGGTTTATGATGAGATGTATATTGTTAAAACCGCCCAGTATTTCTTTATCCATAACTATTTATTAATGATACAGAGCGCTGATTCAGATGTCTAAGTTGATATCACAATCTAATACAACTTAACATCTACCATGTCATAATTATACGTATTGTATTATGTAGTGAAATTCAATATATTGACCGACAGTTAAAGAATAAATTTAGAGATGGATGGAGGTATCACATGAGACTAAATATTATAGGCATAATTATATTTTGCGCATTAATCACTGGAGCTGTTTTCCATATTGGTGGATGCCACAATTCAAATGGAAGCGGCGGAGGCATGGTTGAAGATATACAAAACGAATTCACACCTATTGTCGCCTCATTTGTCACAATACCCAGCCCTGTACTCGGCTCAGACGGCAAATATCACCTGACTTATGAGCTCCAGCTTACAAACGCCACCTCTTTAACATGGCTGATAAATTCTCTTGAAACCTTAAATGCAGAAGATCATGGCCAGGTGTTCGTAGAGTTTTCAGGCGATACTGTAACCCCAAACAATCAAATCATCCCGGGTAGAATTCCAAGCGAAACTCTTGCAGGAGGCGAAACTTCGGTTTTCTTCATAACTTTTTCTGTAAATAGCTTAGATGATATTCCAAATAAAATAGCTCACAGACTAAAAATCACAGTTCCCGGAGGTATCCCTGAGATATTCTTGGCATTATTAAGCCTTCCGCCTGATACTCAGGAGATAGTTCAGATTGAGGCTGAAAGTTATGTTCCAGAAGCTAATGCTGTTGTTATGGGACCGCCTCTAAGAGGTACAAAATGGATTGCAGCAGATGGATGCTGCACAAACGAGCGTCACGTTCGAGCGGTTCTGCCTATTAACGGCAAATTAACGATATCACAGAGATTTGCAATAGATTGGGAAAAACTTGATGACCAGAACCGTATATACGTTGGTGACCCGCTTGATGTTAATAGCTACATCTGCTATGGAGAGGACATCCTGGCTGTGGGTGAAGGCAGAGTAGTGGTAGCTGTAGACAAATACGACGATCAGATACCCGGCCAGCTACCTCCGTTTATACCACTAGAAGAAGCAGACGGCAACTACGTAGTTATAGATTTAGGCGGCGGAAACTTTGCCTTTTACGCCCATATGATAAAAGGAAGCGTTGCCGTTAAAGTTGGGGATTTTGTGACTCGAGGACAGGTAATCGGGCTTGTGGGAAACACCGGAAATACTTCAGCCCCGCATCTTCATTTCCATATGATCTCTGGACCTTCCACATTTGGCTCTAACGGTATCCCCTATATGATTTATGAATATGATCTGATCGGAAGAGCAGAATCAACCAAAGCCTTTGAGGACGCTGAAAGAGACGGCACACCACTTGAGATTTTCCCGGTGGATATCCCTGGGATACATAAAGACGATTTACCTCTGGATCTGAGCATCGTTAACTTCGCAGACTAGGGTTCATACTTTTAGATACTGAGAAATAAAAGTGCCGCATACCGCTCGAGACTAAACCAAGATGGACACCCATATACTCATAATTGTATACGCGACTTTTTTTGCCGCGGCATTTATCAAAGGCCTTACAGGGCTTGGGTTTGTAAGTCTTTGTCTACCGGTGATCGCTTTATTTATAAAATTAGAAGAGGCCATACCGCTTGTTGTTCTGCCCTCACTTCTTAGCAACGTGATAATGATTTATCAAACCGGTAGGCTCAAGCAAAGCCTGCGGCGATTCTGGCTGCTTTATATATCTGCATTACCTGGGATTTATGCCGGGGTTTTAATTTTGAACATGGTCGGCAACTATGCGGCAAAGATTGTTTTGGGGATTCTTTCAATTGCTTATTCACTGCTGCTTCTTCTAAAAATTGATATCTCAATCCCAGAGAAAAACGAGAGGATATTATCGGTACCTGTTGGACTTACTAACGGTTTTCTAAACGGCCTCACAGGAACTCAGATCATACCCATGCTCCCTTATCTACTTTCACTAAAGCTAGATAGAAACGGTATGATAAATGCTATAAACTTAGGATTCACACTTTCCATAATAGTGCTTCTTATTATTTTTGGGAAATTCGATCTAATAAGTTTGGAGACCCTCAAATACTCAATAGTAGGGGCGATACCTGTTGCCGCCGGGATTTATCTTGGTGGAAAATTACGGCATAAAATATCCGAAGAACGCTTCAAGCTCGCTGTGTTGATAATCTTAATTATCATAGGCGTAAACCTTATACTTAATGCCTAGGGCATGAGATTAACAAAAGATGGAACTCGGAGACTGGAAGTCTTAGAAAAAAACCTCTCTATTTACAAGCCCCGGTGCGTTTCCCTTCTGATACTGAGTTAATAGAAAATTCTTGTCCTTGAAAAGCCCCTACCATCTTAATTTGATAGTTTACGGTTGAAGAAGTAGTGCTTGCTCCAGCCTTACCGGTCATAGGAGGCATCATCTGACTGCCTTCACATTTAATATCAAATGTAAGTTTATTCCCGGACTTCTTTACATTACTTGCAGTACAACTATTATCGTCGGGCAAAGACATACGAGGATTAAACGAAGTGACCGTTATACACTGCTCTTCAGTATCCGTCTTTGGATTCGGACTCATATTTGATCTTGTAGTTGTAGTAATGGAATAATTACCAGGAACGACTTTAATTGAATCATCCGCTGCTAGTGAAACTGAGAAAGAGATAAGAACCATTAGTGATACAGAAAGAATAAATTTAGACATATTCTATTATTACCTCCATATATTCATAATTATTAAAAGCTAACTATACAAACAAGTTTACTGTTTGCAGTCCCCTATACGTTTTCCTTCTGATAAAGAATTAACAGAATAAATCTTATCATCAAAAGTGTTTACAATATCCATTTTTATTTTTAGGGTCGATTTTGTAGTAACAACTTCGGTTTTGCTTGTCATTGGAGGCCTTTCCTCGTTGCCAGGACACTTAAAATCAAATGTAAGGACGTTACTGCTTTTCTTAACATTAGAGGCTGTGCAAGTTGTGTCCGGAAGTGCCATACTCGGAGTAAACTTATCAATTGGAATACAGTGTTCTTCAGTTAGTGTCTTAGGTTCTGGGCTCAAGTTAGAACTTGTAGTTGTTTTTACTGAATATTGTCCGGGTACTACAGGAATTGAATTATCTGCTGCACGAGACGCTGACACAGATATAAGAATTACAAATGAGACTATTAGTGATAATTTAAACAATTGTTTATACCTCCATTTTCTTGGAAACTTATTTATGAGGACTAATTATAAGTAAATCAGAAGGGAATACAATACAATTTTTACAGGTTTTAAAAGAAATAAGCCGAGGCAGGAACAAGGAGACGACCTACCTCGGCTTATAATTAGATTAAAGCACTATTAGTTCTCAGATTTATTGAGCCTGTACACATGTTGTGTGAACTTCTAAGTTAAGACAGTTGTCAGGCGCTCCACTCTTGTCACGGTGTACCCATACTTTCCATCCATGCCGATTTGTATGTGGATTATTTTCTGCCCAACTTCCCGTAACCTTAATTTCATCAAGATCAATAGTAGTTCCCTCTTCAACTAATTTATAACCGCCGCTTAGCGCTACAAAACCGGGCTGACAAACTGCACCGAATTCAGTTGACTTTCCTGCTAGGAGATTAATTTGGGCACTCTCACCCATTACTGCATAGTTAGTACCATTTGCGCTATAACTCTTGAGCACGGCTGGACCGCAACGTTGTGAACAAGGAATCTCGCTATTATTGCAAGATTGATCAAGCGGGCTTTCTTCCTGCCCCTTGGCAAAGCTTGTTTCCAGTGAAAATCCCATAACTATAGCCACTACTGTAAAAACAAAAATACCCTTAATAGCTCTTCTCCGTACCATTTTGTGTAGCCTCCCTTAATGCGTTGTCAAAATTTCTCCCCTATTACCCTGTAAAGCTTATAAAGTTCAATATTAATAGATAAATATCAGTATTTTATACATGGATAGGAAAATCACCCCGGCACCTATCCGTTCAAACGATTGTACAACAGCTACTATTACTGTGTCAACCCACAGTGGTTTTTTTTCTGTGGAACTTCTTGATTTTCATCCTAATAAGCCTTTAGGGTAATATAGTTTCCAATCGGAGTCGTATTCCATGTCTTTCATATGGTAATCAAGATAGAAATCGTATTGGATTCCCATGTCTCTTAGCTTATCTATTTCTTTCTTGTCATATCCCGCATGGTTCATTAAAAAGCCAATAGATTGATGATATGGATATTTATGATTTAGTTTTTGTAAGGTTCTTATGATTTTATTTGCCGAAGCTTGTTCTTTAGCGCGGCTATAAATTTCTATTAACTGTTTAACCCCTCCGGAGTAAATGGGTCTTACTACTATATCTATTAGTGTTCTTTCTAGATCTGTTGTTCGTATCTTTTCTCCGTTATCAAGCTTTAAGTCAATGACTCCATAATCCCCTGTATTCTTGCCATTCAAAAATATAAATTTATGTGTTTTCCACTTCCATATGTATTGTGATTGGCGAGCTTTGTTCTTATATGCTCTTCTTATACTTTCTTGTGTTAAAGTTGAATCATTTAAGTCTTTTTTTTTAGACTGCTCTTTATTTATGCACATTTCTTCTGGCAGTTTATCAATTAGTCCATGAATATATAATGCACTATTGTGAGATAGGTAACTTTTTGAACGTAGTGATAATCCAATAGAGAATGCGGAGGGTGAGTTAAAGGCAAATCTAGTGAATTCTTCTCTTTCTGAGTTAGCTGTTCCCACATACTTTATCTTGGTTGGGTCAATTTTCCCCATTTTTGTTAATATGATTATAAAATTTTCGTAATTCAATTCAGACGGAATTGTATGATTTTTCTTAAGGTCGTCAAAGAAAGCTTTCAATGTCAATTGGTTGAATGCAGTTGGAGTAATTCCTTTTAGATATTTCTTGAGTTTCGGTGTTTCATCTTTTATTGTTTTTGCCATATCTTCTCTTTATCAAGGTAATGTTAGGTATATATACCTAACATTACATCGTTAAACAAGTATTTGTGAAGTTGATCTAGCATTGGTTAGAGATGGTCCCGCTTCGTTGGACAGGTTAGCGGCAAAGTTAAGCTACAACTGGT
>JBBDIN010000043.1:0-6841 GCA_040880385.1 Thermodesulfobacteriota bacterium
CCATTCAAAACCGATCTCAAAACCGATTACGTCTCCCACTCCCCAGGCGTAAAAATCAAGCGGCCTCTTTGCTGTGATTCCGGAATCGAGCTGTCTTATTGCGCCTGAGGCGGCGTTTCTCGGGTTTGCGAATAGCGGCTCGCCTTCTTCCAACAGTTCCTTATTTAGCGCCTTAAAGGCTTTAATCGGATATAACACCTCACCCCTTATTTCTATAAGTTCTGGAATTTTATTGCCTTTTAGTCTTAAGGGTATTGTATTAATTGTCTTTATGTTGGCTGTAATTTCCTCACCCGCAAGACCGTTACCACGGGTCGCTGCCTGTGTTAATAAGCCGTTCTCATAAGTTAAAGAAGCTGAGATGCCGTCAAATTTGGGTTCTGCTATGTACTCGATATCGCCTGTGATTTCCAGAATACGTTTTACCCGCCCGTCAAAATCATAAGCTCCTTCTTCGTCTGAAATATTATCGATGCTCATCATAGGCGCTCGGTGGGGGACAGAATTAAAACCCTCTGCTACGGTACCACCCACGCGCTGTGTAGGTGAGTCAGGTTTAACTAGCTCTGGGTAAAGTGCTTCAATCCGTTTAAGCTCGTTTAATAAAGTGTCAAATTCATAATCAGATATTTCAGGGCTGTTTTTGATATAGTAAAGGTAATTATGGTGCTCAAGCTCTTTTGAGAGTGTCTCTATTTTTTCTGTTGCCTGTGGTTTTGAAATTTGTTTGTTTGCGGAAGACATAAATAATTGTTCCTGAATTGTTTTAGTGAATTTCTATTTCTTACTCTTTAGCCATTCATTAAGCTCGTCAAATTCTAAAGCGTTTAAAACATCCTTTTTCTGAACCCATCCTCTTCTAGCTGTACCAACTCCATAACGCATCTGAAGCAGTCCTTCTGGTCTATGAGCGTCAGTGGAGATAATAATTTTCACACCTGCTTCAACTGCTTTTTTTACATGGAGGTCTTTAAGATCAAGCCTTTGATAAGATGAATTTACTTCTAGAGACTTATCATATTTGAGTGCTGCCTCAATTAACTGATCTATATCAACGTCATAGGGCTCGCGTTGGTTAATAAGTCTTCCAGTGGGGTGCCCTAGGGCATGGACATAAGGGTTCTCAAGCGCTGTTAATATTCTTTTGGTAATTGTATCCCTGTCCATTTTAAATCCGCTATGAACAGATGCTATTACTACGTCCAATTCCTTTAAAACCTCATCAGGGTAATCAAGAGTGCCGTCAGTTTTTATATCCACTTCGGAGCCCATAAGTATATTAATGCCCTTCATTTTCTTGTTGATTGCTATTAATTCTTCTCTCTTTTCTTGAAGCCTTCCTATGGATAGCCCGTTTGTGATAGTTGAAGAGGGGGAGTGGTCGGTTATGGCTACATATTCATATCCTAACGCCATAGCGCTCTCTGCCATTTCCTGAATTGACGCTTTACCGTCGCTCCAGGTTGTGTGCATGTGGAGATCGCCCTTTATATCTCCAAGCTCAATGAGATCGGGGAGATTACCTTGCATTGCCGCTTCTATCTCGCCCCTGTCTTCTCTCAACTCAGGGGGGATAAATGGCAGGTCTAGAGTGCCGTACATTTCCTTCTCTGTTTCTCCGGCAATTTTATCCTCACCTTTGAAAATGCCGTATTCATTTATCCTTAGACCATTTTTTTGTGCAATACTTCTAAGCTTTACGTTATGCGCTTGAGAGCCTGAGAAGTATTGAAGCGCCCCTCCGTAGGATTCTGGCCCAACAACTCGAAGATCCACTTGTATTCCGTCTTTAGTGATTACACTTCCTTTTGTGCTTCCTGAAGCCAGCACCTCCTTTACGAATGGAAGCTCGCTAAATTCCTTTACCGTTCTCTGTGTGTCATCAGAAATCGTAAGTATATCTATGTCCTTAATTGTCTCCCTCATTCTTCTTATGGAGCCTGCTATTATAGTTCCTTCGGTGCCTTTTATACCTTCTACTTCCTTCTTAATTATTTCAGCTAGCGGTAGAGCAATACCAAGGCGAGTCCTGTCTCTTTTTTGTTTAAGAAGCGGGATACCTCTTTTAATTTCATCGACCTTTTTTTGTCCGAGTCCTTTGAATTTAAGAACTTCATCACTATCAAGCACTTTCTCTAAATCTTCAAGTCCTCTTACATGGAGTTCTCTATAAAGTAGAGCTAGGGTTTTTGGTCCAAGACCCAATATTCCCAGAAGCTCAGTCATTTCAAGAGGAACTTGTTCCTGGAGTTTGTCGAATTCCTTAATTCCCCCGGTCTCGACATATTCTTTTACTTTATTTGCAAGGTCTTTTCCCACCCCGGGTATATCGGTCACATCGTCTTGGCTTACTCTGTCTTCTATATCTTCGTTAAGCTCCAGTATGTTGACCGCAGCTTTCTTATATGCCCTAATTTTAAATGGATTATCGTCCAAAATGCTAAGCATTGCCGCCATCTGCTCAAAAATATTAGCTATATCTGCATTTTTGCTCATAAGTTGTTTGTCAGTCCCGGAGTATTAATATTTAGTCTGTTGATAAAGGAAATAATAACATGTTTGGTTACGGATTTTTAGCTTTAAGAATGATACTTTTTGTGAATATAGATAGAATCAATTTAAAACGATAAGGACTTAGGATAAATAGAATTACTGAATAGATGCTGTCTGCATCTCAGTTGAGAATTTTTGAACGCCTACAAAAATACCATTAGCAATCTTATTTATGTAATCGCTGCTATTTAACCTTTTTTCGTCCCTTGGGTTAGTTATGAAAGATGTTTCTACCAGGATGCTTGGTATGTCTGCGCCAATGAGCACAATAAATGGAGCTTTCTTAACTCCTTTGTTTTTTACCGGAGGGTATTTGGCAGAAACGTTGTTCACGACAGAGCTTTGTACGTGATTCGCGAAACGCTGGGATTCTTCAATCTTTGCTCCAAGTAGATATTGCTTAAGAACTTTGTCCATCTCACTCCTGGATATACTAGTGTTCGCATTCTCTCTCGCTGCAACTGCCAAGGAAGCTTTGTTGTTGGTTACACTTAGGATATAAGTTTCTATTCCATATGCTTGCTTACTTCGAGCTGCATTACAGTGTATCGATATAAACAGGTCTGCGCCTAATTTTTTAGCGATACCTGTTCTCTCCTCAAGCGGTATGAACTTATCGGTGTCTCTAGTCAAATAAACTTTTGTTATTCCAAACTTCTTTCCATCAGCGTCTAATTTCTTTTTAAGCACTTTTGCGATTCTTAAATTTACATCTTTTTCTTTAAGCCCCGTAGGACCTATAGCGCCGGGGTCATGACCACCATGTCCGGCGTCAATAACCACTGTACGTATTTTCAGACCTAGAGCTTCAGAAAGGGAAGATACATCATCTTCAGGCATCCCTGATTTATACTCATAAGTTTCTGTGTCTTTCTCGCTTGCATAATATCCGCCAGCTTTCTTCCCGCTTCCCTCAATATCCATCACTATCCTGGGAGGGGCCTTCAATTCAAAAACCTTATAATCATCAAAACTGTTTATATAGAGCACAACACGCACGGTGTCCTTAGTATTTCTAGCAAATTTGATCTGATCGAGTAAGCCTTTTTTTATCGGTTCAACGTATAAGTTCTTATCAACTGTAGCCCCTTGTATATCTACAAAAAGCCTTGGTGGCGTTCCCTGTGCCGGGTCTGGTTTTAATAACCTAGAGGTATATGACGCGTCTTTGTCTAAGTGGATAACAACTCTTGTGTAATCGTCAGTTGACCAATGGCGTATTTGACTTACTTTGGTAAGCCCGCTTGTTGATGTACTAGAGGCGTTTGTATTCTTTGCCTTGTAAACGGGTTTACTGGCAGGTTTGAACGGTGCTAATTCCTGTTTTTTGTTCTGAGTGACTGTTACCATATCGCCATTTGGAAACTCCGTAATAAGTTTGTCATATTCTACATACGCGTCTGATTTGCTCTGTCTCTCAACTATTCTTGCGACTCTTAACTGAGCGTCATCAGCTAGGTTGCTATCAGGATATTTCCTTACAAATTTTCTGGATATTCCAACAGACATATCAAAATCTTTTTGTGAATTAAACCTCTCTCCCATTTCCTCATACATTTTGCCTGAGAGAAATAGCGAATTAGGAGCCTTAGGACTGTTAGGATAATCCTTGTCTATACTGTAGAAAGCTCGCGCAATTGTTTCCCAAATTTCTTTGTTTTGTGATTTATCTTTGTTTACAGTGAGGCTTTTATAAAGATCAAAGGTTTGAACGTAGAGTGTTTCCCCTCTATCTTCAGCAAATGAGGCATCAATAGAGGAAAATAGTGCTATTAGAGACGAAATAATTAAGAAAGATAAAGTTCTTTTAGTCACCTTAGGAATATAATTATACTATTCTTGTAGTAATTTGTAAACATTATGTTTTATAATCTACTTTAACATTTAAGATGCCGAATTATACTAATTTGGAGATTATTTTTTGAAATGATTATAACTTAATGCTAAATTTGTCTAAATGAAGGTAACTCTACTTGGTTGCGCTACATCTACCGGTGTTCCAATAATCGGATGCCCGTGCCCCGTATGCGCTTCGGATAATCCAAAGAACAAAAGGACCCGGTGTTCTGTGTTTATAGAGTCTCAGGGCAAAAACATTCTCATTGATAGCTCAACAGACCTGAGGTTTCAAGCGCTTAGACACAATATTACAAGACTTGATGCAGTGCTATATACACATTCACATGCAGATCACACGCACGGTATTGATGAGCTCAGGACATTTAATTTTGTTAATGATATGGTAATCCCATGCTATGGGAACGCATTAACTATTAACAATCTGAAAAACAATTTTGGATACATATTTGATGGAGTTTACTCTTCAGGCGGTAAGCCCAAATTGGAATTAAACGTGGTAGAAAACAATTTTGATTTTGAGGGGATAAGTATAATTCCTATTGAGATAAATCATGCTAATTGGATGATTTTAGGTTATAGAATTGGTAATTTCGCCTATCTAACAGATTGCAGCGGCATACCCTCAGAATCTATGGAGAAATTAAAGGGTCTAGATTTACTAATTCTAAGCGCCCTTAGATACAGAGAGCACCCGGCGCATTTTAACATAGATCAGGCGGTTGAAATGGCTCAGAAATTAAACCCGAAGCTTACAGTATTCACACATATGGGGCATGAGGTCGAATACGATACCCTATTGAGCGAGCTTCCGGACAACATAGTCCCGGCTTACGACGGTATGGAGGTGGAGTTGGATCAAGCATAACTTGATTCTGCTTAAAACTACGGGGACAATTTTAATTCTTCATAATATACAGGGGTGAGATAATGCAGGAAGTTATAAAAAAGTTACTTCAAAAAAATGATACTAAAATAGTTTTTGTAGTGTTAGACGGAGTAGGTGGGCTGCCTCAGAGCGGTAAGACAGAGCTTGAGGCTGCTAATACGCCGAATCTTGACGCGCTAGCCCAAAACAGTGCATGTGGTCAACACTTGCCTGTGGCTTATGGTATTACACCGGGCAGCGGTGCTGCTCATCTTGGCTTATTTGGCTATGACCCTCTTAAATACGAAATTGGCCGCGGGGTGCTCGAAGCGCTAGGTCTTGGGTTGTATCTAACCCCGAACGACCTTGCGATAAGAGGCAACTTTGCAACGGTAAAATACGAAGGCGATACGCCGATAATTACTGACCGAAGGGCAGGGCGTATTCCTACCCAGGAGAATATCAGAATCGTATCCAGGATTACTGAGAAAATAAAAGAGATAGACGGTGTGAAGGTCAATATGACCTCAGGCATGGAGCACCGCTCAGCAATTGTGTTTAGTTTCCCCGAACCAATTGGCGAAGGAGGGGATAGTATTCACGATACTGACCCCCAGCTTGAGGGCAAGAGCCCGATTATTGCCACCGGGAATAATCCTGAAGCGGAGAAGGTTGCGAAAGTAATAGCAAAATTTGTAGATCAGGTGGCTGAAATAATAAGGGATGAAGAAAGGGCAAATTATCTCTTGTTAAGAGGCATTGCGACTCATCCTAATCTCGCCTCTTACTCAGAAGCCTACGGTCTCAACGCTGCTTGTATAGCGACTTACCCCATGTACAGAGGTGTGGCCAAGCTTGTTGGAATGGAAGTGCTAGAAGTAGAGGACTATTCTATAAAAGCTGAAATTGATACGTTAAAAAGAGATTTTGATAAACATGACTTTTTCTATTTCCACGTTAAAAAGACTGACAGCTACGGCGAGGACGGAAATTTTCAGGGCAAGGTCGGCGTGATCGAGGAGTTTGACAGTTTCGTTCCCGATATTCTAGAGCTAAATCCTGACGTTATAGTTGTAACGGGTGATCATTCAACTCCTGCAAGCATGAAAGCACACAGCTGGCATCCGGTCCCTATACTGATCAATGCTAAGAACGTGAGAGCTGAGGGAGCCCAAGGGTTTGGCGAGTCGGATTGTCTTAAGGGGGAGCTTGGAACTTTCAGAGCTGCAGATCTTATGACACTTGTTCTTGCCCATGCGGGAAGACTTCAGAAATATGGCGCATAATTTGTTAGTCGACCATCTTGAAATTCAGCACCCGTATGCTAATTTATACAGGCCTTACTGCCAATCTTAGTGGGTATCTTTAACTACTAAGACTAAGGACTTGTTTTGTTTCTAAACCTCAGCACGCATATTGCAACTCGTTAAATGTGCATCAGTGCCGAAGTGGTGGAATTGGCAGACACGCAGTCTTGAGGGGGCTGTGCCTTCGGGCGTGCGGGTTCGACTCCCGCCTTCGGCACCATTAATATTTATTCAATATTATTAATAGGTTGCAAGG
>JBBDIN010000044.1:0-6830 GCA_040880385.1 Thermodesulfobacteriota bacterium
GGGATTCATTGGATCCATGTGCTCAATCCTAGGCGATAACAATGTGAATATAGGCCGGCTTCACTTAGGAAGAGAGGCCATCGGCGGAAGAGCAATTGTATTTACCAATGTAGATTCCCCGGTACCAACAGAGGTTATAGAACAAATATCAAATCTATCCGATATTATTTCGGTTGCGCAGGTTAAATTTTAAATGGTAGATCGCTTAAGTCTCCCCCAAGGGGTTAAAGATTATATTCCTGAAAAAGCAGAAGAACTTAGAAGAATAGAAGAGGGACTGCTTGAAGAATTCTCTAGATGGGGATACAGAAAAGTAATAACCCCTCTGTTTGAATACCTGGAGCCTCTTTCAGTTGGGCTTGGGGATGAGCTTAAAAGTAAGGTCATGAAATTTGTTGACCCGTCTACAGGCGAGATAGTAGCCCTTAGACCGGATATCACACCTCAAATTGCAAGAATAGTTTCCACACAGCTAATAGACCTAACCTCGCCGCTAAGATTATGTTATAACGGAAGAGTGGTCAGATTTGAAGAAAAGGGGAGTGGTAAAGAGAGGGAGATCTTTCAAGTAGGGTGCGAGCTTATTGGTTTGAATTCTGCTGAGGCTGATGCTGAGATAATTGCTCTGGGAATTAAGTGTCTTAGCAAATCCGGGATAAAAAAGCTGGTTCTTGATATTGGACACACAGGAATTTTAAGAAATTTACTAGCTAAAACCGGCGATGTACGGCCGGAAATTGAAGAAGCGATCAAGAAAAAAGACCAGGAGGCTTTAGAGAAAGCCTTAAGGAAATCTAAAGCAAATAAGAATGTAAAAGACGCAATAAAATGCCTGCCCATGTTATACGGGGGTAGAGAGGTATTAGAAGAAGCTAAGAAGATAGTATCTATAAGAAAATATATCAAAGAACTTGAGAATGTATTAAATGTTGTCGATGACTACCAACTGGATTGTAAAGTAAATATAGACTTAACTGAGTTAAGAGGATTTAATTACTATACGGGAGTTACTTTTGAAATACTTTCCCAAGTGCGGCCTTCCCCTCTTCTTAGAGGAGGGAGATACGATGAATTAATGGGCAAATATGGTCGTGACGCACCTGCTACGGGATTTGCTGTCGATGTAGAATCTTTAATGGACTATTCAAAAAACAACGTAGAAAACAACCAAATACATTTTGTTGTTATACCTAACAAACCGTCCTTAAGGCGGGAAGCAATTCATCTAACAGAGTGGCTCAGATCGAGCGGGTTCAAAGTTATACTAGACTTAAACCTAAATCCTCAACAAAAGGAACTTAGATTAAAGGAAAACCGCGCCTCAAATTTTTATGGCGTAATACTATTAGAGACACCAAGAAAATTGAAACTCATCGAATCCAGAAAGGGCTCCGGCAAAGAGTTCTCAAACCTCGAAGAACTTCTCAAAGGGGGAATTTAGAATGCCAAATGTAGTAGTGATTGGTGCTCAGTGGGGAGATGAGGGAAAGGGAAGGATTGTTGACCTGATATCTGAGAAGGTAGATATAATAGCCAGATACCAGGGCGGCAATAACGCTGGACATACAATTGTCATTGGAGAGGAAAAAATTATTCTTCACCATTTACCCTCCGGCATTCTTAGAGACGACAAACTATCCGTTATAGGAAACGGCGTTGTAATAGACCCAAAAGTACTGCTTGAGGAAATAAAAGAATTAATAGCTGCCGGATATAGAGCGGATGAGACTAACCTTAAAATAAGTGACCGTGCTCACGTAATTATGCCCTATCATAGAGCAATTGACCTCGCCCGTGAGTCTATGAATGGAAAGGGCAAAATCGGCACAACCGGAAGGGGAATTGGCCCGGTTTACGAAGACAAGGCCGCTCGACGGGGAATAAAGTTTGCAGATCTAATCGACCCGGATTCACTTTCTTCAAGATTAAAAGAAGTATTAGAAGAACGCAATTTATACTTGACTAAAGTGTTGGGTGGGGAGCCGCTTAACTTTGAAGAAATTTTTGAGGAATATTCTACATATGGAAGAGAGCTCAAGAAATTCTCGTGCGATGTTTCTACACTACTTAATGATTCTATTTCAAATGGTCAGAACATACTCTTCGAAGGAGCTCAGGGAGCTCTTTTGGACATAGATTTCGGCACTTATCCATATGTTACATCTTCAAACTCAGGCTCAGGGGGCGCGTCAACAGGGACAGGTGTAAGCCCGACAACAATTGATACTGTTTTAGGTATTGCCAAGGCCTATACTACAAGGGTTGGAGAAGGCCCTTTTCCAACTGAGATGTCAGGTGACCTCGAAGAAAAATTGCGCCAAGCAGGCGGAGAATTTGGGGCAACGACCGGAAGATCGAGGAGATGCGGATGGTTTGATGCTTTTGCTTTAAAATACGCAGCTCAGATTAACGGAATCTCGTGGATTGCTCTAACAAAGCTGGATGTATTATCCGGCTTTGACAAGATAAAGATTTGTGTAGGTTATAAATACAATGGGCATGAACTCACTTCTTTCCCATCCACCAGTCATGTATTAGAAAAGATTGAACCTATATATGAAGAGATGGACGGATGGACTGAAGACATTTCAAATGCAAAAGAAATTTCTGAGCTTCCAGTACAAGCGAGAGAATATCTGAAAAAGTTAGAAGAAGTAACCGGTGTCCCAATCTATACAGTTTCTTTGGGACCTTCAAGAGAAAAGATTATATTTCTACATGAATTGTTTTCTTAAGATTCCTTTATTTCCCAAAAACGCTATTAATCAAACTCCAGCTCTCTAAGCCAGTAGCCAAATCCAGGCTTCCAATCCTCAATACGAACCGCATCAACTACATTTAGAAAATAATCCCCAGAAGGCTGGAATTCTTTTCTATATATACCAACAACCCTTACAAAGTCGCCCTCTTGAATAGGGACTTCTCCTGAGGCATAAATATCAACTGACGTACCTGCTTTATCTGCCAACACAAAGGTTGTATAAGTGCCTGTAATTCCTTCGTCGTTTTTAGCTGTAGTGTTGTTAGTTTCAAGATTCCAGACCTTCCCTATCAGAGATACACCTGCACTGTCATAAGCCTGACTATTTGAGATAAGATTAGCGATACTAACATTCTGGGTAGCTATGGAAGTATCAGGAGACCGCCAATTACGATTCTGACAGGACGTTAGGATAAATATTAGCGAAAAAAATGTTGCAAATAAAAATAATTTTCTTTTCATTATAGCCTCCCAGCAAAACACATAATAACTAAAAAATATTATATCAAGATTTAGGTCATTTGTTCATATGCTTCTATAATTTGTCTTACAAGTGGATGTCTAACAACATCATTTTTAGAAAAATATACAAAAGAAATCCCCTCTATTTTCTTCATCAATGATTCAGCCTCTAAAAGCCCTGATTTCTCTTCTTTGCCGAGATCTATCTGTGTAGTATCTCCAGTGATTACAGCTTTTGAGTTGAAACCAAGCCTAGTAAGAAACATCTTCATCTGCATTGGGGTTGTATTCTGAGCTTCGTCTAACACAACAAACGCATCATTTAATGTCCTACCACGCATAAAGGCCAGGGGTGCAACTTCAATTGCGTTTTTGTCAATCAACCTAGACGCTTTATCATAATCCATCATATCATATAGTGCATCAAGAAGCGGTCTTAAATAGGGATCTACTTTTTGAGACAGATCCCCTGGTAAAAAGCCAAGCTTCTCGCCTGCTTCTACAGCAGGCCTTGTAAGAATTATTCGGTTGACTTCTTTATTCACAAAAGCCGACACCGCCATTGCCATGGCAAGATAGGTCTTTCCCGTTCCGGCAGGCCCTACTCCAAAAACTATATCGTGTTTTCTTATTGATTCAATATAGAGTTTTTGAGTTAGGCTTTTAGGAGCAATTATTTTTTTTCGTGTTGAAACACAAACGGTATCTAAGAAAACATCCTCAAGCTGAATGCTATTTTCATCTACGATCCTAGAGGCCAACTCAAGATCGCCCGGGTCAAGTGAATAGCCTTTTTCCATCAAAGTATAAATTTTTGATAGAAATTTATACGCCGATTCAACTTCATTGCTTTTTCCTTCAAGACTTAATTTGCCGCCCCTTGAGTGAATCTTAATTCCGTATAAATTTTCAATTTCCTTGAGGTTTTCGTTCTGCTGTCCATACAGTTCTCTCACAATATTGTTATCTTCAAACTGCATATCTTTATTTATACCGTTTTCGATTATGTCCTGCATATACTTATACAGTCTCCTTCCATAGGTTCTTTGTTAAAATTGGGTTTCCCCAAGCACTTAAGTTATAAAAAGAAGTATTTGTACAAAAAAGTGTCATATGGATTTAATAATACAGAATATTCCTGTCACCCGGAAGGCTAAAGAACGAATCAAAGCAGTTTTATTGTCTGATTTCATTATATTTTTTAATCTACCCGAATTCATGAAGATATTAAAATAAAGTATAACAGAAGGGCAATCAAAACCAAACTTTTTCTATTTAATCAATCGTTGTCGATTTCAAATGGATCGGGGTATTTGTACACATAATTTAATCGCTTCTTCAACTTCTGATTACTAACGATTTTATAGCTGTAGTCATTAGTTTCGACAAACGGGGGGGGGGTCAATCCGAGCTTACTGGCTGTCTTTATATAATAATCTTTCCTTGTAGGGTGCAGGTCGGCACAGGCATTAAACGTCTCACTCCATATGTTTTTCTGAATTATTTGGTGAATGATATTTATACAGTCATCTCTGTGGATAAGGTTTACAGGCGCTTGAGCGTTTATTACCTCTTTTTTCCCAGCTAGAAACCTGCCTGGTTTCCGCTCGTATCCTATCAGTCCGGCAAATCTGAGGATTGTCGTCTTGAATTCGACACTGTTATTTAAAAGACTTTCAAATTTGAGAAGAGCTTTTCCTGACGATTTGAAAGGCTCCTCTATTTCATCTTCAGTAACTTCGCAATTTAAATCTGGGTATACCGAGGTTGAGCTTACGAAAACAACTTTTTTTATAGATGAGAGCTTGATCCTTTGTATTAATGAAACGGCTTGACGTTCATGGTATTCAACTATATCGTCCCGTCTTTCGGGGGGGAAGTTGATAATCAGGATATCACTATCAAAAAAGCCCTCAAGATTCTCCCCTCTAACTTCAGGATCAATTACCAGAAAGAAGGGATTTATCCCCTTTGACTCTAAAATGGGAATATCGTTTTTGGTTCTAGTTGAGCCTTTAACTTTATATCCGGACTGAATAAGATGCTCTGCTAAAGGTAGACCTACCCAACCACAACCTAGTATGCTTATTGTTTCCATAGAATTCGAATTGCTATAATGACTTAGCGAATAATCCTATAAATTTGGATGATCTACTATTAAAAATTGATTGGGTGTCACGTTTTGAAGAACCGTGGTCTCTCCATCAAGCCAGTCTATCTGAACTTCATTAATAAGTTCAGCTTCGCCCAACCCAAAATGAGCTAAGACAGGGTTCTGCGACACAAAATTGCTGCCTACATGAAGCTCTCTCATTTGAGCTTTATTTCCTATTGTAATTGTTACCCTGGCGCCAACACCCTCGGTATTAGGAGGCAGACCATTTAGTTTCACATTCAAAAAATTATTTGTGTTTCCACCGTCATTACGGAAAAGTTTTGGGGGCTGGTTATTATTGGTGATAAACAAATCGATATCTCCATCTCGGTCATAATCAAAACAGACCAACCCTCTCCCCTGCCCTACATCGTCAAGGCCTAACTCAAGCGCTTTATCCGTAAAAGTACCGTTACCATTGGACATGAATAATCTGGTCGGATCTTCATAAAACTCAAAAGAAGAACCTCCTGGAGCAAAGCCAAATCCGTTAACATGAGTTAGATCGAGGTTGCCGTCATTATCAAAATCGGCAAAGCAGCTTCCCCATCCCCAAAAACCATGCTCTACACCAGCCTGTATTGTTACATCGTCGAAAGTACCGTCACCCTTGTTACGATAAAGCCGGTTCCCGGAGATACCCCAGTTTGCCTCAGCATCCATGTTAGGATCGTAGATACTTGATACGAACCAATCTAAGTCCCCATCATTATCATAATCCGCTACTGCTGAGCCCATGCCATTTTCGTCAGTTATCACATTAGTATCTGTAGTATTAACAAATGTCCCGTCTTTCTGATTTATAAATACCTGGCTTGTGCCGAAATCACCCGACAAGAGGATGTCCGGATATCCATCGTTATTGATATCAGCAAAATTAGGGGTAAAAGTAAAATCCTGATTGCCTTGATAAGTTGCAGAGATACCCGCAGCTATGCTAACATCTGTAAATGTAT
Organism: Thermodesulfobacteriota bacterium; assembly: GCA_040880385.1. Classification (GTDB taxonomy): domain Bacteria; phylum Desulfobacterota_D; class UBA1144; order Nemesobacterales; family UBA2774; genus CR02bin9. The sequence goes on from JBBDIN010000044.1 coordinate 6,335, forward strand.
TGTCCCCATTATTTCTCCACAGATGCTCTGATGAACCGTTAACGTTACCACTACCCCAGTGTGTCATGAAAAGGTCTAGATCATTATCGAGATCATAATCACCAAAAGCGGCAGAAAATGTATTACTGCTTGAAACCCCAGTTTGAGATGCGCTGGCTGTAATATCGGAAAAAGTCCCATCTCCATTATTCAGGAATAAAGATACATTAGTAGGGGAGACTCCGCCTATGAAGAGATCAAGAAAACCGTCGCCACTGATATCTGCAAACGTAGGTCCTGAGCTAATAATTCCAGACAGATCTAAACCGGCTGATTGTCCAACTTCAGTAAATGTTCCATTCCCATTATTTTTGAAAAGCAAATTTGGGCCTATTGTCCCTCTAACAACATAGAGATCAACCCACCCGTCGTTATCGTAATCGCCGGCAGCCACACCTCCAGAAATCAACTGCGGCTCGCCTATGGGTCCTCCAGCAGTAAAACCGTGAGTATAATT
>JBBDIN010000045.1:0-6814 GCA_040880385.1 Thermodesulfobacteriota bacterium
AAACAATTTAGATCCTAGAACTATTCAAATTCCCCTCCTCGGGAAAGGCGGCTGCCTTTTTCTGCACTATTGCAGTGGGCGGCCGTCTTTATTTGGGTTTTGTGTGTAGTCATCTTTTCTCAGCTTTTATTACACGCTTCGTATTTTGCACTTAAATCAAGTACAAACTGATTAGCCGTACCAAACTCGAGGCTCATATTTGAAGTATTGTCTTGTGGATAAGAACCTCACTATAGGAATATTCCTACATATAAAAAGAGAGTTTGTCCGACAGATTCTTTTTTCATAAAGAAATATAATAAATAGAAGGTTATTAATAAAAGGGGGTTATGAAATGAAAAACATATTCAGTTTAGTATTACTATTTCTTATTACTTCTTTGTTATTTGTTAACGTTGATACTTCATCAGCTAATACCCAGCTTGGAAGTGTTATGTTCAAGACTGATGGCAGCAACGATATTCTTCCTCTTTTTTCTGGTAACAAAATAGCATATGGAAAAGAGATACTAATAAAGACACCTGGGACAGCCTTTATTGCTGAAAAAGGGTCTGAGCTAGAAGTACTAGGCCAGAATGAAAATCTCACACTCGTGATAGAGAAGGGGATTATACATTTCAGGATTATACCCCACAAAGCGCTTGTTTCATTCAATACAAAGAACGGAGATTTTAAAACCCCGGGAATAGTAAAAGCGAGCACCTCGATTATTGAGGGGACGATTTTGGTAAATGGGAAAGAAACTCTTTTAGAGCTTACAGAAGGAGAGCTTGAGGCTCTGACGGACAAAGGTGTGGAGACTGTAAAGGCTGGAGACGGAGTATTAATAATGGCCCAGGGGGATTTGGAAGGAAATGCAGATCAAAATGGGGAGACTGTAGAGGTTGCTTCTTCGGATAATAGTAACGATGAAAAAGACGATAATAACTCACTTGCAGGTCCGGCGATTATTGGTGGAGTAGGTGCAGCAGTAATTACAGGAGCCATTATAGGGGCGTCCACTAGTGGAAACAACGGCGGAGACAGCGTGGCGAGCCCGATCCAATAAATAGCTATAGATTAACGGTTAAGAAGTATAAGCTATTATTAAATTCTCTTGGGGAGGTTATAATAGAACTTTAATTTTTCCTGAGCCGAGAAGGCCTAAGTTGCTAATTTTTAAAGAAAGCAGAGCTACAGTGAATTACTTTCCATCAATGTAATTCCATGGGAGGTCGATGTCGCAACCCAGCAACTTACGTGCGTTGGTACTCAGGCTGAACAGCTTCTCGGCTAAATGGTACGAGGATGATTTTTGGGAAGCCCGCATGCACGATGAAGCTAAAGAGTTCTGCATAAAATCAACACTCTAATTATTACTATCTTATTAAGCGGCGAGGAGGGTCAAATAAATGCCTGATCATGTTGATGTGCGTTCTAACACTAAGTTCGGCGATTTAGAAATATATTTAAATATATTTCTAAATTTCAACGCCGCAATAATCATACATGATCTTAAAGGCAAAATACTCAAAGTAAACAACAAATTTCTAGAGACGTTTGGTTATTCCGACCCTGATATTTCCTTACTCACAGTAAACGATTTGCTTCCCAAAGAAAGCCAAAAAATATGCCGAAAAGTAATTGACGACACCCTGAGCCAGGGCTCGGCAAGCCATGAAGTTACATTAAAAAAGAAAAATCAGGATGCGTTTCCCGCCTATGTTTATACCAGTATTCTGGAGATAGACGATACAAAATTGATGCAGTGCGTATTGCTCGACATCACAGAGCTCAAGCAGGCACAGGAGCGGTTTGAGCTTATAGTAGAGTCAAACCCCAGCGCGATAGTGATGATCGGTGAGGACAGTAAGATCAAACTCATAAACTCACGGGCGGAAGGAATATTTGGCTACGACCGCTCAGAGCTTCTAGGAAAGCAGATTGAGATTTTAATGCCCAAGCCCGCTTGGGGGCGGCACGTCAAACACCGAAAGAAGTTCACGGAGAGCCCTTTACTAAGAAAGATGGGAGCGGGAAGAGACCTAATTGCCCGGCGCAAGGACGGCAGCGAATTCCCGGTCGAGATAGGCCTGGCCCCAATTCACACTGAGAACGGCTTGATGATTCTAGCTTCAATAGTGGATATCACAGAGCGCAAAAAAGCAGAGGAAGTGCTTAAGAAATCGCACGACGAGCTGGAACAAGCCGTCAGAGAGAGAACCTCCGATCTGTCCGAAGTCAATGAGCAATTGCAGTCTGAAATTGAAGTGCGCAAAAAAACAGAAAAAGCTCTTGAGGAAAACCTTGGGCAGCTTTCCCGCAAAAACCGTTATGAAAAGATCATCAACGTTGTTACAAGAAACGTACATCAGTCAATAGAGCTACAAACTGTACTTGATAACGCTGTTGAAGCAATGAGAAATAATATAGACAAATTAGACATTGCCTCAATCTATTTAATCGAGGGAGAAGATATCGTTGTAAAGGCCCAAAAGGGATTTACTGAAGACTATCTAAGTAGAGCCGGGAGAATTCCCTATCCCAAAGGCGTTACATGGAAGACAGCAATAGAGGAGACATCTAGATACGTACCGGATGTTGATCTAGACAACTCATCACTTGGCCCGGCTGGAAAAGATATGGGCTTTAAGTGTTATTTGATAGTCCCTCTATTTATCGACAATAAAGTAGTCGGCACCATGGCTATAGTCTCTTTTGAAAAAAATGTATTTGATTACGAAGAGCTTAAACTTTTGGAAATTATTTCCAAACAAATAGGTATCGCGATCAGGAATGCCAGATATGTGGAAGCCCTCGGCGCGTCGGAACAGAGATACAGAACTCTGTTTACCCAGTCTCCTGTCGGTGTATATATCTTCGACAAAGAGCTTAAGATTATCCAATGCAACAAACGCATGGCTGAAATACTGCAATCATCGCGCGACGTGGTCATAGGGTTCGACATGAAGAAGCTCAAGGACAAGAGCTTCATGCCTGCAATGGAGAAGGCAATTAAAGGTGAGTCTTCTTACCACGAAGATTTCTACGAGGCTACCAGCAGCTCGGCAAAATTATGGCTGTCACTTTACTTTTCTCCTCTGCTTGATTCCAAAGGCAATGTGGTGTCGGTTATGGGAGTTGTGGAAGACATCACTAAGCGCAAGAAAGTGGAAGAAGCGCTTCAGGTCAACCTCGAGCAGCTATCCAAAAAGAGCAAATACGAGGAAGTAATAAATGCTGTAAGCCGTAGTATCCATCAATCTCTTGAGATTGATGAGATCTTCAATAATACAGTAGAGGCAATAAGTAAAGAGATTAAAGAGGCCAAGAGCGTGGTGATATTTATTGTGGAAGGGAATATCAATGACAAGGAGAATCCGCCTCATGCAGTAATGAAAGCGAGCCGGGGATATAGTAAATCTTTTGTCAATAAAGTAAAGAAAATTCCTTATCCCAAAGGATCTACCTGGAAAACCATTATAGAAGGAGATACAAGGTACGTCCCCGATACGGATAAGGACGACGCTATAGGCCCCGCCGGAAGAGAATTTGGGACCAAGAGTTATCTCTCAATACCGCTTAATTTTGAAGGCACCACCGTAGGCTGCATACATATACACTCCTCTAAGAAAAATGGATTTAGTGAAGACGTCCTTAAATTATTTGAAATTGTGACAAGGCAGTTAGAAACGGCAATTAACAAAGCGAACAAAGCTGATTCGCTCAAAAAATCCGAGGAATCACTAAGAAAGAATCTGGATCAGCTTTCTAAAAAGCAAAGATACGAAGAAATCATAAGCACTGTTACGGGAAGTGTACACAAATCAATCGACTTAAATGAAGTTCTTAAAAACGCCGTAGAGGCCCTGAATAAAAACGTTGATTATGCAGACAATGTTTCGATTTACTTGGTCGAAGGAGATACTGCCGTTATAAAAAACTATACCGGATACCCCAAGTGGTTTATAGACAGAGTGGCTAATATACCTAAGCCAAAGGGGTTTACTTGGAAAACGTTAATAGAAGGAAAACCCCTGTATTGTGGTGATGTGAATAAGGATACGATTATCGGTCCCGCAGGCAGGAAAGTAGGAACAAAAAGCTACGCTTCTATGCCTATCAAGCACAACGATACTACGATTGGCTGTATAAATATCAACTCCCGTACTCTAAACGCATTCAATAAAGAAGAAATCAACCTCCTTGAAATTGTCTCACAGCAAATCGACGTAGCAATCAATAACGCGAAACAGGCCGAGGCGCTTAAACTTTCAAGAGAAAAGCTAATAGATAGCGAGGAACATTACAGACTCCTGGTTGAAACTACAGATGTTATCCCCTGGGAGGCAGACCCCAAAACTTTTCAATTCACATACATTGGCCCACAGGCGGAAAAGCTTCTGGGTTATTCCATCCAAGAATGGTATGAAGAAGGATTTTGGCCATCTCGCTTATATGAAAACGACCGTGACAGGACAGTTAATACATGTATTTTAGCAACTAGAGCTTTAAAAGACCACGAGCTTGAGTACAGAATTTTAACAAAAGAAGGTGATGTTAGGTGGATTTACGAAATGGTATCTGTAATTGCAGAAAATGGCGAACCGAAAACGCTGCGTGGTTTCATGATGGACATCACTGACCGTAAGCGTGCGGAAATACAATTGATACAATCACGCGAACAGCTGCGTAAGCTTGCTACACGTATGCAATCTATTAGAGAGGAAGAGATAGCAAGAGTTGCACGTGGGATTCATGATGATTTGGGTCAGCTCCTTGCAGGATTGAAAATCGAGCTATCATTGATGGGCAAAAAATTGTCTTTAGCAAGCAACGGCGGGCAGTTATATCCTGTAAAACAGATAAAATCTATCTCTGAACTCATAGATATGGCTATCTTTAGGGTACAAGAAATTTCTACTGAACTTAGACCTGCAGTATTGGATACCCTTGGTCTTATTGAAGCTATTAAGTTTCAATCAAAGAAATTCGAATCTCATAGCGGGATTCATTGTAAAGTTGATATTAAGACGAATGATTTAGCTTTCGATCAAGAACGATCAATAGCGATTTACCGTGTTTTACAGGAAAGCTTGACCAATATAGCACGCCATGCCAACGCAACTAAAACAAGAATATCAATGAAGTTGTCGGGAGGAAATATTGTGCTGGAAGTTAAAGATAATGGTAGAGGAATTAAAGATAGTGACATTTTAAATCCTAAATCGGTTGGAATTTTAGGAATGAAAGAAAGAGTACTTGCATTAGGAGGAGATCTCAAAATCAAAAGTATTCCTAAAAAAGGAACGATTGTTTCAATAATATTACCACTTATTAATGTGAGTATATAAATATCATGATAAAAATTCTGATAGCAGACGATCACAGCGTTGTACGAAGAGGGGTGAAACAAATCTTGGAAGAGGAGCCCGATCTAAAGGTGCTCGGCGAAGCTGCTAACGGCGATGAAGTAATCCAACTTATTCAAGACAAAGATTGGGATATTTTAATATTAGATATAACACTTCCAGGTAAAAATGGGCTCGAGATTTTAACCGAGGTGAAAAAGTTACGCCCAAATCTGCCCGTGCTTATATTGAGTATGCATCCTGAAGAAGAATTTGCTGTTCGTGCTCTAAAATTAAAAGCAGCTGGTTATGTGACTAAAGGGAGCGTTCCGGAGGAATTAGTCCTAGCAATAAACGTAGTACTTAAAGGCCATAAATATATAAGCCCGTCTTTCACTGACAAGTTAGCCAGCTACATAGAATTAGATAATGACGCTGAGAAACCTCTTCATCAGCGACTTTCAAAACGTGAGAAAGAAGTTCTGATTATGATAGCATCTGGTAAGAGCATAACGGATATAGCTAAAACAGTTTATCTAAGTGTAAAAACTATAAGCACATATCGTAAACGCATTCTGGAGAAATTAAATCTAGAAACAACTGCGGATTTAATTCGTTATGCAATAGATAATTGTCTTGTGAACTGATATAAGTTTTCAAACTATATAATTTCATCCATATTTTTCCCCCATCCATATTTTCCTATAACTCAACCTATATAGGAATATGCCTACAAGAACATGCCAATATTCCTACATATAAAAAGAGAGTTTGTCCGACAGATTCTTTTTTCATAAAGAAATATAATAAATAGAAGGTTATTAATAAAAGGGGGTTATGAAATGAAAAACATATTCAGTTTAGTATTACTATTTCTTATTACTTCTTTGTTATTTGTTAACGTTGATACTTCATCAGCTAATACCCAGCTTGGAAGTGTTATGTTCAAGACTGATGGCAGCAACGATATTCTTCCTCTTTTTTCTGGTAACAAAATAGCATATGGAAAAGAGATACTAATAAAGACACCTGGGACAGCCTTTATTGCTGAAAAAGGGTCTGAGCTAGAAGTACTAGGCCAGAATGAAAATCTCACACTCGTGATAGAGAAGGGGATTATACATTTCAGGATTATACCCCACAAAGCGCTTGTTTCATTCAATACAAAGAACGGAGATTTTAAAACCCCGGGAATAGTAAAAGCGAGCACCTCGATTATTGAGGGGACGATTTTGGTAAATGGGAAAGAAACTCTTTTAGAGCTTACAGAAGGAGAGCTTGAGGCTCTGACGGACAAAGGTGTGGAGACTGTAAAGGCTGGAGACGGAGTATTAATAATGGCCCAGGGGGATTTGGAAGGAAATGCAGATCAAAATGGGGAGACTGTAGAGGTTGCTTCTTCGGATAATAGTAACGATGAAAAAGACGATAATAACTCACTTGCAGGTCCGGCGATTATTGGTGGAGTAGGTGCAGCAGTAATT
>JBBDIN010000046.1:0-5761 GCA_040880385.1 Thermodesulfobacteriota bacterium
ACACTAGAAGCAGGTCGGATTCGTTCATAAACCAGCTCGCTATTGGAGTTCCGCTTCGCCCAAGAACACCGCATCCAAGCGGATGATTGTCAGAAATGAGTCCTTTACCTTTGAACGTAGTAAATACGGGACACTTGAGCATTTCTGCGAGCTCAGTGATTGAGTCCATATGAAAACGCGCCCCATGGCCAACAATTATAGATGGCCTCTCAGCGTTTTTTAGAAGCTTAATAGCTTGGTCGAGAGTTTCTTTTGGAGGACTGATAGTAAGTGGGGTGATTCTTCCCTGAGGGCTTCCAGCTTTTGCTTTTTCCGGAGCGGGAAGTGTCTGCACTTCATCAGGAAATACTAAGTGCGATACACCGCGGTTTAAAATTGCACTCTTTAGAGCCAGATTTATAAGTTCTGCATGTTTACTTGAGGGGAGTACTGTTTGAGACCACTGAGCGACTTTGCCAAATGCAGCCTGCAGATCTACTTCCTGAAAAGCTCCTGGGCCAAGCACCTGTGTGTCTACTTGTCCGCTTAGTGCGAGAACCGGGCTTCTGTCTACATTTGCATCCCAGAGACCGGTTAACAAGTTTGTAGAGCCTGGTCCGGCTATGCCAAGGCATGCCGCAGGTCTCCCAGTTAGTTTCCCGTACGCAGAACAGGCAAATGCGGCAGCACCCTCATGACGTATTCCGTAGTATGATAAATTCCCCGCTTCCTCCTGAATTCTTAATGCATCCGCGAGACCCAAATTAGAATGTCCAACCATGCCGAATACTTGCCTGACTCCCCAGTTAACCATAGTCTCTGCCATTACATCCGTGACAGTTTGTTTATGATCACCTTCATCTTCAAGTGCAACATAAATTCCATCGTCACGTTCTTCTATTTCATATGTTGGCACCCCGTCATCAAACCCTCCGGGGGATTCTCCTGTTATGGGGTTAAAATCCCATCCATGCCAGGGACACCTTAGAAAACCATTTTCAATAGAACCTTCACCTAAAGGGCCTCCCTGATGAGGGCATTTATTATTCAAAGCACCGTATTCACCTTTGAAACGGCTTAGGCATAAAGTGAGATTTCTACATGTTCTGGTTGTTACTCTTCCTTCCGGAAGCTCACCGTGTTCTAAAACTTTGTACCAGGGTATGTGAGTTTTTCTTTTTGAATTTTTAGCCGCCATTGAGGAGTCCTCCTATCCATCTTTATAATACAAAATCAAATAAATATCAAAATATTTCCTAAATCTTGGTATTAGATAGTTTTCTTTTGGAAAAGTTGCATTGGATTAATGGACTTAATATCATGAACTTAATATAAAGCATGATTAGTAATTCGGTCGCAAGTAACAACCGGCAGGATTGTTTAGAAGATTGTCAGTTCTTTAATTTGTCGGTGAGCTTTCTTATTATTTCAATCGCGCTGTCAATTTCTTCATAGGTGTTCTCTATGGAGAAGCTAAAGCGAATGCTGGAATACGCTTCTTCTTTGCTTAGCCCCATTGCAAGAAGTACATACGAGGGGGCAATTTCAAAATTGGTACAGGCTGAGCTCTGAGAGCACCTTACGCCGTATTGATCAAGCTCCTTTATCAGTCTGCGCCCGTCAATTCCACCAAATAAAATATTAGATGTATTACATACACGTTTTTTTGTATCACCATTTACTTTTGTGCCGGGCACAAAATCTAGTAGCATAGTCTCAAATCTATCCCGCAAATCTTTCATCCTGGATATAAGCTCTGGCAAATTCTTTTCTCTAATTTCCGCTGCTTTTCCCATACCCGTAATACCGGGCACGTTTTCTGTTCCTGGGCGGAAACCATCTTCTTGGAACCCTCCGAATAACATTGGAGCTAGCAAGAATTTATCTTTACAATATATAGCACCAACGCCTTGAGGTGAGTGAAATTTATGGCCTGTTAGTGATAAGAACTCTATCGGCATTTCCTGAACATTCATTTCAATCTTACCCACTGCCTGAGCCGCATCGGTGTGGAGTGGTACGCCGGCATCAGAACAAATTCCCCCTATTTCTGATATAGGCTGAATAACTCCGGTTTCATTATTTACCCACTGTATAGAGACGAGGGATATCTTTTCATTTATAGCTTTTTTTAATTCATCTAAGTTAATTAGACCTTCTTTGTTTACTTTCAGTTTGTTTACCGTGACCCCATTTAACATGAGGAAATTACACATTTTCCGTATTGAAGAGTGTTCAACTGTGGTAGTCAGTATTTGGCATCCGGCAGTTTTATCTCTAGTGCGGGAGTAAAAGACCATGTTATTCGCTTCGGTTCCTGAAGCTGTGAAGATTATTTTTGAGCTGTCTGACCCTATTAGTTGAGCAAGTTGATTTCTAGCTTGAGATATATGCCCAAGGGCACGCGCTCCGGTAGAATGAGCGCTTGAAGGGTTGCCGAATTCTGAACCCATTACTTTAAGTACCTCTTCTCGAACTTCCGGAAGAGGCCTTGTTGTGGCGTTGTTATCGAAGTAGATTTCTGTTTGTTTCATAGCCAGAGCCTTATAAATTATTATACATCATTTACAGGATTTATTTGATCAAAAGGCATGGAGTTATAGAGACTGATAATGTGTAATACTAGCAAATATTAAGAGAGGAAATATTTATTGAACAGTTTCTGACTCATATTCCTCAGGGGTCATTATAGTGATGCAGGGTCTGTTATCTCCTTCTTCCAGAGGGCCTAGATGTGACATGAGCTGTACGCTCTCTTCCTCACCGTCTTTCTTGAATTTAACCGGGAAATAAATGAGGTTAGACTTGCTGGTTTGACGATGGACTCTCATATAATACAAGAAGCTATTAATAAGATTGCTTGTCCTGATTTTTTCATCTTCACCTTCTTCTATACTCTTTTGATCCGGAGTGACCCAGTTCTCCCAAACAAAAGAAGTAAGAAAAACAGGAATTAATAGGCCTAACTCTTTAGCAATTTCTGATACATTTTTTTGTTTACTTCTAGGTTTATCTTCACTCATATTAACTCCTTAATTTATCCTTCAGGCAACGAAGCAATAATCCTTAGCGGTCCTCCGCTTCCGCCCTTAATTTTCATAGGCAGCGCTATAACCAGCGCTCCTTTTGGCGGTAGTTTATCTAAATTTGCAACATTTTCGAATGCAGGGATATTTTCTTTAAATAAAATCCTGTGGCTTTCAAAAAGTTGAGATTGTCCATAATCTATACTCGGGGTATCAAGTCCAATTGCACTGATTTCTCTGTTCTCGACTAACCATTTAGCTGCTTTTGGGTCTAGACCTGGAAAATGAAGTTTCTTTACTGCTTCGGCACCTCTTTTGTCAGTGCCCATATACTTTGCTCTATCGGGCCAGTATCTTGCATAGCCAGTATTTAAAAGAACAATTGATCCATTAGCTATTTGCCCGTTTTTAGATTCCCAGTCTGTAAAATCTTTTACCCCGACCTGATAATCGGGGTCGGATAATGCTTTTTGAGACACATCTATTAATACAGCAGGCCCTATTAATCTCTCAAGCGGAATTTCATCTACAGTTTGTTTCCCTTGGGCAAAATGGATAGGTGAGTCTATGTGCGTCCCCCCGTGTTCTGCAGCCGAGTAGTTGTTCGCATCATAGAAATAACCTTTATCCGTAAAGCCCTCAAAAACGGTTTCCAGTTTAAAGCCATCCGCTGTAGGCCAGTAAATTGTTTCTGACGAAAAGTCATGAGTGAGATCAATCCATTTGCCTTGGATCAATGCCGATTTATCTTGGCTAAAACTTTTCAGGGTTGATCCTAAAACTAAAGCCGCAAGTAATAAGATTAGAAACCCTGCATTATTTCTTTTCATAATAGTTCCTATTTTCCCTTTGTTGATTTTTTTTTCAAATCCAACTTATTAAAATCTTCAGTGTCCGAAAGATCTAACTGAAAGTCTCTAATATGATCTATGTCGATTACAATGTTCTTAGTCTGGCATTCAAGCACATGTCCACCGGATTTTTTGTCGTTAGATATAAAATGAAAATGGAATCCAGACTGGCTTACACCACTTATGTATAAAGGAAACCAGTAACCCACTATAGTTCCTTTCAGATTATTCAAATCAAATTCAGATTGCTCTTTCACAGCTTGGCTAATGGGCGGGTAAGGCTTTTCCTGAGCATGCACACTTCTAGTTTTCATATATTGAAATTCACCGCTTACTTTGATTGCGTAAAAGATATTTTTTTCAGGGAGCGCTTTTTCTATATATTGCTTGAGTTCCTCGCAGTTAAGCTGCAGATCCGGAACAAGCGTTTCGTTAGAATCAAAGAATGTAACTATTGCAAAAGGAGATTTCATGGAATCTTCGGCTATTGATACTTTGCCCTCTGAATCGATTCTATAGAACACTCCGTCTAACCCAACCATCTCACCGTCCAGACGGTTAAAAGTACCTAGTCCAAAGTCGCCGTGCTTTTTAAGCTCACCATATGTTAAATCTCCTTCGTAAACCCCTTCTATGAGGGCTTCAAATAGCGAAGCTTGAAATATTGAGTCGTGCTCCTGTTCGGGTTCAGCGCTGCTATGTGAGTGGAATGTGATGATCATAATTGCTAATAATACCCAGGCCAGATTAAAGGCAAGCGTCATCTCAGCCTTCTTTTTCAAGGTCTCTATCCTCCATTTCTTTAGTCATCAATCTGTGATACTCCTTTTCTGTAATAATTTCACGGCTAGACTCCATTCTGTCTAAAAACACAATACCATTTAGATGATCAAGCTCGTGTTGAAAGATTCTCGCAATAAAATCAGAGAATTCATTTTCTACTAGTACCCCGTCTCTTGTTTGGTATTTAACCTTGATTGTTTTATGACGAGGAACAAGACCCCTAATTCCTGGAATGCTTAAACAGCCTTCCCAATCCTTTTCTTTTTCTTCAGAGAAGGAGGTTATGGCAGGGTTTATCAGCGCTATAGGTCCTAACTCCGGGGCATTTGGATAGCGCGCGTTAGGCCGTGAGGATATGATAAATATACGCTCTGATTTGTATACCTGCGGTGCTGCAATACCAACCCCATTTGAGTCTATACAGGTTTCGATTAAATCATCAATAAAGTTTTGAACATATTTGTCACGCAAATCTACAACTTCAGACGCTCTTTGTCTCAAAATCGGATGACCTAATTCTGATATTTCTAAAATTTTCCCCGTGGCTTTATTCTGCAATATCATGGCTTTCTTCTGTAATATAATACTATACCGTTATTAACTAATTATAATCTACCGATTAAATATCAGAAAATCTCAGATTTATTTTATTTGATACTTAATAAAAACGAGCAGATTATTCAACATCTCAAATAAATATGATCCTGATTGTTGACAATATGTTGTTCTAGCGTTAAACAATTAGGAGTCCAATGAAAAAAACCGCATTAAATTCTATTCACAAAGAGCTTGGGGCAAAGATGGTCGAGTTTGCTGGGTGGGAAATGCCCGTGCAGTATGAGGGCGTTAGGCAAGAGCATCTTGCAGTGAGAAAATCTGCAGGGCTGTTTGATGTAAGCCACATGGGGGAGATAGAAGTTAAGGGTAGAGATGCAATAAAATTCTGCCAATGGGTTACGACCAATGACGCAAAAAAAGTACAAAATTTTCAAGCTCAATACACTCTTTTATGCAACAACGAAGGCGGAGTAGTGGATGATGTGATTATATATAAATTCTCAGATGAGCATTTTTTGTTTTGCGTTAATGCCTCTAATAGTGATAAAGATTACGCATGGATTA
>JBBDIN010000046.1:5771-6780 GCA_040880385.1 Thermodesulfobacteriota bacterium
AGAAAAAGTAAGTAAAGTAGATACGGTTTCTTTTAAAAAAGAAGAAAATAATTTTGATGTAGAAGTGTCAGATAAAAGCCCCCAATATTCGCAGGTAGCAATCCAGGGTCCTGATTCAAAAACTATACTTAGTGCGGCCTTAGGAGAGAACTTAGATAGCATGAAGAAATTCCGTTTTGAAATGATTAACTGGGGTGGCTACGATATGATCGTGGCAAGGACCGGTTATACAGGGGAGGAGGGGTTCGAAATTTTCCTGCCATGGGACGGAGCACCTGAACTTTGGAAGAGTTTGATGAAATCAGGGGAAGAGTTTGGAATTAAACCCTGCGGCCTTGCAGCGCGGGATACTCTTAGGATTGAAATGGGATATTCTCTATATGGGCATGAGATTGATGAGGACATTAACCCTCTTGAAGCCGGTCTTGAAAGGTATATAAAATTGGACGGCGATGATTTTATAGGCAAAGCAGCGCTATTAAAATCTTTGGGTGCGGGACTTAAAAATAAGCTTGTCGGATTTGAACTTCTTGAACGCGGTATACCTAGAGAAGGGTACAGCATATTTCGAAATGGTGCTTTTCTTGGTAATGTTACAAGCGGTACTTTATCTCCAAGTCTTGAAAAATCCATCGGTTTGGGTTATTTAAGTATTAAAGCAAATGATGATAGGATTCAAATCCAGATTCGTGATACCTTTAGGGATGCAAAGATAGTGAATGCCCCTTTTTATAGTAAGTAGATAAAATAAGGAGATTGGATTATGGTACAGGTACTTGAAGAACTCAAATATACTAATGATCACGAGTGGGCACATGAGGAAGGCGATGTGCTTGTAATTGGGATAACCGATCATGCCCAGGATGCACTGGGAGAAATTGTTTATATAGAGCTTCCAAATGAAGGAGATGAAATTACAAAAGGTGATCCGTTCGGAGCAGTTGAATCCACCAAAGCAGTTTCAGATCTATACGCTCCTGTTAGCGGTGATGTTGTGGAAGTGAATGAA
>JBBDIN010000047.1:0-41726 GCA_040880385.1 Thermodesulfobacteriota bacterium
AGACACACAAATCATCCGGGCGGAATCAAATCGATAACCGCGGGTGATCTTCTAAAAACTAAACCACAAGAAATAATTAAAAAAGCGGTTTGGGGAATGCTGCCTAAAAACACATGGCAGCCAAAATTACTTAGCAGGTTAAAGGTTTACGCAGGGACTGAACACCCGCATGCACCCCAACAGCCTGAAACATTGGAGGTTTAATTAATAATATGGCTGAAGTTAACTACTACGGAACCGGAAGAAGAAAAACCTCGATAGCTCGAGTTTGGCTACGTCCGGGAGAAGGAAAAGTTTCTATAAACAATCGTGAAGCAGCGGAATATTTCCCAAGAGATTCATGGGTAATACATGCCTTAGAGACTCTCGACACAACCAATACAAAAGGAAAATTTAACGTTTTAGTAACTGTACAAGGCGGCGGTCTTACCGGTCAAGCAGGAGCTGTCAGACACGGTCTCGCAAGAGCGTTATTGACAGTTGATGAATCCAATAGACCTTCACTTAAAGCCGCAGGTCAGCTTAGAAGAGATCCCAGAATGGTTGAAAGAAAGAAATACGGACTCAAGAAAGCAAGAAAAGGCAAACAGTTCTCTAAGAGGTAATTCGCACATTGGCTACTACCAGTAAGAAAAAAACAAAGACTCTAAAAAAGAGTAACAATATTGCCCCACCAAAAGGGAAGTTAGGAGTACTTCTTCCCGGTATGGGAGGGGCTGTAAGCACCACATTTATTGCAGGTGTAGAGGCAATAAAGGCTGGTCTAGGTAAACCTATCGGCTCCCTTACACAATTGGGAACAATTAGAATTGGCAAGAGGACCGATAAGAACTCGCCTCTGATTAAGGATTTTATACCTCTAGCTAATATAGAAGATCTAGTATTTGCTGGATGGGACATTTTCCCCGACAATTGCTATGAGGCTGCTACAAAAGCAGGTGTACTGGACAAATCCCTTCTCAGTGATTTAAAAGGCACTCTTGAAGAAACAACGCCTATGACGGCTGTGTTTAGCAGAAAATATGTAAAGAACTTAGACGGCAAGCATCTTAAAAAAGGCAAGACAAAAATGGATCTTGCTGAACAACTCATAGACGACATAAAAACATTCAAGAAAGAAAGCGGCGTTGACCGTCTTGTTATGGTATGGTGCGGAAGCACAGAGGTGTTTATTCAAGCTTCAAAGGTTCACAGCACAATTAAGTCATTTGAAGAGGGCATGAAGAATAATCACCCCGCTATAGCCCCGAGCATGATATACGCTTACGCGGCAATCAAGTGTGGAGTTCCTTATGCTAACGGTGCCCCAAACTTGTCTGCTGATGTACCGGCACTAGACAAACTCGCAAAACAAAAGAAAGTTCCTATTTCCGGTAAAGATTTTAAGACCGGTCAAACATTGATGAAAACAATATTAGCTCCCGGGCTTAAGAGCAGAATGATTGGGCTTAATGGCTGGTTCTCTACGAATATTTTGGGGAACAGAGACGGAGAGGTATTAGACGATCCCTATTCTTTTAAAACTAAAGAAGAAAGCAAGCTGAGTGTGCTTGAACACCTGTTTCAACCAGACCTTTATCCCGATCTGTATTCTAACTACTATCACAAAGTCAGAATTAATTACTATCCTCCAAGGGGGGATGCTAAAGAAGCTTGGGACAATATAGATATATTCGGCTGGTTAAATTACCCAATGCAGATTAAGATTAATTTCCTATGCAGAGATAGTATTCTTGCAGCCCCTATAGTGCTTGATTTAGTTATTTTTCTTGACTTGGCTAGTAGGGCGGGGTTACATGGAATACAGGAATGGCTCTCCTTCTACTTTAAGAGCCCTATGCACGCCGAAAACCTCTATCCCGAGCACGATGTATTCATCCAACTTATGAAGCTCAAAAACACGCTGCGTTATTTACAGGGTGAAGAGCTGATTACACACTTAGGTTTAGACTACTACGATTTCGCGTAGCATTCCAATTAACCATAACTAGAATTAGTATGGAACTACCTTCTTAGGTGATAAATCTAGGGGTAAGCTATATAAATCCGGGTAGGATTATGCCTGAGCGCTTATGGCAAGCCATTTACGTGTTATGTAAGGTTCACCGTTTTGGTCTCTCTCTCCATGAAGCTCTATTGAAGGACCCACAGAATCTCTCATTGCATTAACAGCATCATCGATTGGGTATCCTCTTAATGCTCCTGCAGCGTATTGCTGAAAAGCGCTAATGTATTCCCAAGCCTCTTTATGCATATCAACAGCAAATTCCTTTGCATCTACAAGCTTAAAACCCGCCTCTTCTACTAAGCTTTCGTAGTAAGAACGAGGTAAAAACTTTGCAGCTTCAGTTTTGGTGTCAGATTTAACTCTTTGCACGCCGTTATCACGTAAATACTTGACGGCTGTTTTAACCTGTGTGCGGTAAAAAGGCAATGTTTCAGCAGGCCTGGCTTCTTCATAAAATGCGGTGTTAAAGAAAAGGAATCCACCTGGCTTTAAGGCTTTTCTAATTCTTTTAATACAGTCCAATTGATCTGCTGCAGATAGGTAATGAATCCCGTTCCCCCAAACTGCAATATCCACACTGTGATCAGGGATTGTCATATCTTGAATTGAAGAATGCACCATCTTTAATGTTTCTACAGTTTGTTCTAATTTAGATTGTGCAAGCTTTAAGGCTCCGGAAGATTGATCAAGACACAAAACAGCAGCCTTCTTCCATGATTGAGGAAAATTATCAAATACGAGCTGCACCATTGTTCCAGCGCCGGTTGCGACATCCAAGACGCCTTCAAGCCCATTAATACCTTTTTGCTTCATTATTTCGACCCAGCTAGTGATACATTCACTGTTTACTTGCTTATATTCTTCAGTATCGGCAAATGGTTCGTAGTTGTAATCTTCATCTTCAATATATTTTTCTTTCATTTTTTGCATTTCCTGCATTTAATACCTCCGCTTTATTCCCCTACCCTCGCTTTATAACCCTACCCTATAAATTCCGAGACGGGGGCTGTGAGAAGCAAATTATAACATGACATTGGGTAAAAATAAATATTTAACAACATTACCATGATATTCACACACCCCTTTTATCTCCCCAGATAATTTTATGAAGTTGGGGTAAAACTCTTATAAATTCTAATTTATCATCAATAACTTTTTTAGTGATCCAACCCAATTCAGATCCGTGAGTAGGCTGAAAGATAATATTAGCTTTGATATTATATTTTCTTAATATTCCTCTGGCATATTGATAGTCAATCTCATCTTGTATCACAAATTTAAGCTGATCCTTAGCTCTAAGTTTTACAAAGAGATCAAAATCCATTCTGTCTTGCATTGAGGAGCTTGGACATTTGCAATCCATGCTTATAGTACTATTTTCAGTCCAAAGAATTGGCGGCGGCATTTTATGACCGCTAGTTTCAAGAAGGATTGTATAGCTATTACCAAGTAGGCGATCAGCAAGCTCTTCAACCTCTTTAATCTGTATAAGGGGCTCCCCCCCCGTAATACAGACTCTCCTGCATTCATATTTCTCAACTTCATTTACGACTTCAGAAACTGACTGATCTCTAAAATCTCGCCCTTCAACTGCGTACATCGTATCACACCAATTACATCTCAAATCACATGCAAATAACCGTATAAATACGGTAGGGAGACCTATTTCAAGACCCTCACCTTGGAGTGAAAAAAATATTTCGCTTATCTTCATTGTTCATACTCAGTTGGATCCGGCACGCCTGATTGGGTAAAAGCTCTTTTCCTCTCTCTGCACGAACTGCATACCCCACAGTGCTTTTCACCACCCTTATAACATGTCCAGGTCTCTTTAAAAGGTACCCCAAGCTCTGCTCCAAGTTTTACTATTTCAGATTTGTCTATATCTACAAACGGGGCATCGATTACTAAGTCCGGATTATCATTAGCCAGTCTTTCAGAATACTGAAATGCTTCTACAAACTCTTTTCTGCAATCAGGATAAACGCCTCTATCAGAAAAGTGCGCTCCAAAGTAAACATGGTTAGCCTCAATACTGACTGCGTACCCTATGGCAATAGATAGGAAGATAGCGTTCCGGTTGGGAACTATTGTCGATTTAAGAGTTTCATAATGATCTGCGGTTTCAGGCACGTTTGGGACCTCTACATTTGCGTCTGTAAGAGCTGAGCCTGAAAGAAGACCTTTCATTGCAGAAAGGTCAACTACCCTATGATCAACTCCTAAGCCTCGAGCAATAACTTTGGCGTATTCAATTTCCTGTAAATGTTTCTGTCCGTAAATAAACGTAAGCACATAAACTTCAAACCCTTCTTTAACCATTTTATAAAGAAGAGTGGAGCTATCTATCCCGCCTGAGGCGATAATTACTGCCTTAGTTTTCATGACGTTAATAATATATGTGGAAAATCATATGGACAAGGGATGTGGGTAGGGATATGAGGAATTGACTTAGTGAACTTTCTTTGAGAAAGTCTCTGTATTCTTTGAGACAACATCATAGAAGTCCCCCAACTTGCTTTCAAGCTCATCTACATGGCTTACCACTTCTTGAATCTGATTGTCTAAATCCTCAGCTTCAAGGTCTATATCCTCACACTTTTTCCATTCAATAATATGTCCTTTGATATGACTAAATGCAGCCTGCATCGATTTCATATCTTCGGATATTTGAGATACAGTTACAGCCAGTTCTTTTTTCTCTTTTTCTCTTTTTATATACCCTAACCAGAATGCTGCGAAGGCAAAAGCTAAAACCAAAATTGCCTGTGGAACTGAAGTTTCTAGTGTAGGATAAAATCCTATGGCGTCTATGTAGGGCAGGTAATCCACTGGGGTCACACTAACCGCTCCAGCCGCTTGAAGCTCTTTTATCCCCTTGCCTAACAATATGAAAGCAAGAAGATAAAGGAAGATACTTGTAAACGTAAAGAAGTATTTTATTGGTATTCTCAGAGCCATTTTGAAAATTACAAAAAAGAGCACAACTAGCACCGCACCGCCAGCAATTATTCCCCATATAACTGCTGATTGTGAGTTCTCTGCTTGATACCATAGGGCTTGATAAAAGAGTACGGTTTCAAAAGCTTCTCTATACACGGCGAAAAACGACACACTTACAAGTGCAATTACACTGTTCCTAGAAACAGCGCTTTCGACCTTGCCTTGAATGTATTGCTTCCACTTTTTAACTTCTATTTTTGTAATAAGCCAGTAGCTCACGTAGAACAGCACCGCTGCAGCTGTTAGCGCTGTAATCCCTTCTATTATTTCACGCTGTGCACCGCTGATAGAGATTACAGTTTTAGCAAGAAACCATGTCAAAAGCCCAGCTCCTAAAGCTGCGATCCAACCGTAATGTATATACTTAATGGATTTTTTAGACCCTGTAGCGCTTAAGAAAGCAATAATTGCGGCGATTATCAATATTGCTTCAAGACCTTCTCTGACCATTATCGCAAAGGAATTCAAAAAAGAAAGGTACTTACCTGAGGATTCACTTTCCAAAATAACCGATGCTGAGTTCAAGTTGTCTTGAAGCTTTATATGCAAATTTTCAATTTCTTTTACAGATCTCCCTGATTTAATTGCATTCCTGTAATCCGAGAAATTAGCTTCTACTTCTGTTTTAAACTTCCTATCTTTAACAAATAAATCAGGCTCAACTTGCTCAAATCCTAATATATATGCGTCAAGGGTCTTTTCGTAAGACTCTTTTTTATTACCTGCTTTATATAGTTTTAAGGAATCATTGAGCAATGCGCTCGTCATAGCTATTGCAGAGCCCACAGAGCCAGTACTGCTATCAAACATTGTTTTGCGCAGGTAGGAGATAACGAATTCATTATCCTCTTCACTTACATTTGAATTTATTTTATCTAATATTTGGTTATTGGAGAGTACGGCAAGGTTTTTATAATCCTTTATTTCATTTGTGAGAGTTGCCGCTATTTCTTTTCCAGAATCACTATTCTTATTTGTAGCTCCTAGCGACATAACATAAAACGCTACATCCCATTTCTTATCATCTGTAATCTGAGGAAATGCAGGCATTGCTGTGCCTTTAATTCCAAAGCTCATTGTGTTGTGAACTTTAAATGGTGAGAGGCCAGAGTAGAAATTAGGATCGATTAAAACAGTAGGGGGTGGATTTAAGCCTTGCGCTAGAGAACCATCTCCCGCACCACTCATGCCATGACACTGTGAGCAGTTATTAGCATATAACTCTTGTCCTGCTTCTAAAGAAGGTTTTTTCTCCGGATAAGAAACGATACCGTAAGAACTAATAATTTTTTCTTTTATCTTATTTGAGACACCTTCGACATCTTGTACAGAGGCTTTGGAAACGATCAGATTAGACAGCTCATAGATCTCAGATTCAATATTAGCCTTATCTCCTTCTGATGATTTCAGGGTTTCAAAAAGCTCTTTAGTTTCGGTGGAGAACTCAAGCATTTCATTATATTCACCATCATTGATGACTTCACCATTTTTGACAGCATTTTGATAATCACCGCCTATATAATCGACTAAAGATAGTATTCTCTTCTCATTAGATGAAGCGAAGGAGCTTATAGTGATCAGCAAAAAGAGGGAAAGACTTACTAAAGCAATGCTAGAGATTTTGATTATCTTATTGATAAAAATATGCCTAATGCCTCCGTGCACAGTTGCATTAAAATATTAAAGAATGTTTCTTTGATAACGACTTCAAGCGATATTGAAAATAATTATCAATTAGGGTTTTCAGATTACCATACGACCCTTTAGTGTCAAGCAATTTTATTGCAATACTATCTATTTAAATTATTATAATTAGGCTATTTATCTGATATACAAAATTCTTTTTAGTAATAGTGTATTCATATGAGCCGGAAGCCTGATCATAAACAAAAACTATTTAATGAGTTCCCCCCTGTATCCGAGAAAGAATGGAAAGAACAGG
Source organism: Thermodesulfobacteriota bacterium (assembly GCA_040880385.1). Classification (GTDB taxonomy): domain Bacteria; phylum Desulfobacterota_D; class UBA1144; order Nemesobacterales; family UBA2774; genus CR02bin9. The sequence continues at coordinate 6,954 of JBBDIN010000047.1, forward strand.
TAGTCAAGGATTTAAGGGGTAGGGAATTTGAAAAACTTATATGGAAAACATATGAAGATGTAGATGTAAGCCCCTTTTATACTAAAGAGGATCTAGAACCTTTAGAATATCAATTAAAATCAGCGCCTGGTGAATTTCCTTTTGTCAGAGGCGCTAATTCTACTAATAACGACTGGAAGATTAATCAAGAAATAACCCAGGCTGATATAGGCCTTGCTAATAAGCTGGCAATTAGCAGCTTAAACTCCGGAGCAGACTCTTTGACGCTCAATTGTGCAACAAGCAATGAAAAGCACAGGGGTATTCCTATTGAAAACAAGGACGACATGACTCGTTTACTTGAGGGGATAGATATAGAAAATGCTGAGATCAATTTAAAATGTGGGAACAGCACCTTAGGAATTCTCTCCCTTTATATAAACGAGGCAAAAAAAAGAGGCGTAAGTCTAGAGAAATTATCTGGCTCAGTCGACTGTGACCCATTAAAAGATTTAAGTTTAAACGGCTTATTCTCAATAGGAGAAGAAAACTCTTTTAATGAATTAAGAGAGCTAATTTCATACTTGACTGAGTTCATGCCCGATTTTAAGGGGCTAACGGTAAATAGTTCCCAGTTTCATGACTCAGGAGCATCCATTACACAGGAGCTAGCCTTCACATTGTCTGCCGGGGTGGAATATCTGCATCGACTAACCGAGATGGGGCTTAGTGTTGATGACATTACTAGGCACATGTCGTTTTCATTTTCTGTAGGATCAAATTACTTTATGGAAATTGCCAAGCTCAGGACGGCAAGGCTGCTATGGGCACAGATAATCGAGCAGTACACACCAAAAGATGAGTCTTCTAAACTTATGACTATAGAAGTTAAGAGCTCATCGTGGAATAAAACACAGTACGATCCTTATGTAAATTTGTTAAGAGGCACACTCGAAACTATGGCCGGGGCTTTGGGCGGAGCAGGGGCTATTACGGTTAGGACGTTTGATTCAGAATATCAAACCCCCAATGAGTTCTCCTTGAGAATGTCTAGAAACACTCAGCTTGTTTTAAAGAATGAGTCTTATTTGGAACGAGTAGCTGACCCTTCCGCAGGCTCTTATTATATTGAGAACTTAACAAATTCGATAGCCCAAGAGTCATGGAAGCTGTTTCAAGAAATAGAGGCCAATGGAGGATTTGTCGAATCACTTAAATCCGGCGCCATTCAAAACGCAATTGAACAAACTAGAAAATCCCGAGACATAAACATAGCAACGAGAAAAGACACTGTTCTTGGAGTTAATCAATATCCTGATTCAACTGAAAACATTTTATCCAATATACAAGATCAACACCCGGGAATTAATATTAAACGCTCTGGGAACAAGATCAGTACTGAAGACAAACTATCAATCAAATTATTAACTGAATATCTCTCTGGTGATGATACTAGTATCGGTGACGTTTTATTGCAAAACTCTGACAAGCCGAATTTTCAACTCACTGTGTTAAAGCCTTATAGAGGTGCTCATGCGTTTGAAGATTTACGCTTGGCTACGGAACGAAATTTCGCCAAAACGGGATATAAACCCAAGGTCTTCTTGCTAACTATTGGAAACCCTTCCATGAGAAGTGCAAGAGCATCATTTTCTAGCAACTTTTTTGGATGTGCCGGTTTCGAGATACTTAACAATATCGGATTTGATACGCCTAAAGATGGAGTTGCAGCTGCTCTTGATAACAAAGCGGATATAGTAGTAATCTGCAGCTCAGATGATGAATATCCAAACTTTGCACCAAAGATAATTAATGGACTCAAAGAAAAGAATTCGGATATAAAGATAATTATTGCAGGCAATCCAAAAGAGCATATAGAGAAACTGGAACAGGCTGGAGCATATGATTTTATTCATGCTCACTCTAACGCTCTTGAGATGTTAAAGAAATATCAAAAGATTTTAGGAATCGGAGTTTAAGGAAAGGTAAGAGAATTTGAGACCAAACTTTTCAGACGTAGTTTTTAGAGAGATATCCAACACAGACTCTACTTCAAAGCCAGAGCATTCAAAAAACGGATGGCTTACCCCTGAAGGTATTGAGGTTAAATCCTTATATACAAAAGACGACCTCTTAGACATGGAGCACTTAAATTATGCCGCCGGCATTGAGCCGTATTTACGCGGCCCCTACTCCACAATGTACGTGACCCGCCCCTGGACTATCAGGCAATACGCCGGGTTCTCTACAGCTGAAGAATCAAATGCTTTTTACAGAAGAAATTTACAAGCAGGCCAAAAAGGGCTATCTGTAGCTTTTGATCTCCCCACACATAGGGGATACGACTCAGACCACGAACGAGTAGTGGGAGACGTAGGAAAAGCGGGAGTGGCGATTGACTCCATCTTAGACATGAAGATTCTTTTTGACCAGATTCCACTTGATGAGATCTCTGTTTCCATGACGATGAATGGGGCCGTGCTTCCGATTATGGCATTTTACATCGTAGCTGCCGAAGAACAGGGTGTTGGTCCACAGAAACTTAACGGAACGATTCAAAACGACATATTAAAAGAATTTATGGTCCGCAATACTTATATTTATCCGCCTAAGCCTTCCATGCGCATCATCGCAGATATTTTTAAATATACGGCTGAGAGAATGCCTCAATTCAATTCGATAAGCGTAAGCGGATATCATATGGAAGAAGCCGGGGCTTCCTCAGATATAGAACTCGCCTACACACTGGCCGACGGGCTTGAATATATAAGAGCCGGAATAGAAGCCGGGATGGAAATTGATGATTTCGCCCCCCGTATCTCATTCTTCTGGGGTATAGGGATGAATCATTTTATGGAAATAGCTAAAATGCGTGCTGCCCGCATGCTCTGGGCGAAGCTCGTAAAGCAGTTCAATCCTAAAAACCCTAAGTCGTTAGCACTTAGAACTCATTGCCAAACCTCAGGATGGAGCTTAACCGAGCAGGACCCATTTAATAACGCAGTCAGAACTTGTGTTGAAGCACTTGCCGCTGTTCTGGGCGGCACTCAGTCTTTACACACCAATGCATTAGACGAAGCAATTGCGCTACCTACTGATTTCTCAGCAAGAATAGCACGCAACACACAGATATATCTACAGGAAGAAACAAATATATGCCGCTCAGTAGATCCATGGGCCGGGTCTTATTATGTTGAATACCTGACTGACCAAATTGCGCATAGGGCTTGGGATTTGATAAGCGAAGTTGAAGAACTAGGCGGAATGGCAAAAGCGATTGATACAGGAATACCGAAGATGAGGATAGAAGAAGCGGCTGCCAAAAAACAAGCGCGCATAGACTCCGGGAAAGACGTTATAGTAGGTGTAAACAAATACCAGGTTGAGGAGCAGGGGCAAATAGAGATTTTAGAAGTAGATAACACTGCCGTAATGCGCTCTCAAGTTGAGAGGCTTAAACAGTTAAAAGAATCTAGGGACAATAACGCTGTAACTCAAGCGCTAGATGCTATTACAAAATGCGCTGAGACAGGAGAAGGGAATCTATTAGAGCTTGCGGTTGACGCGGCTAGAAAACGAGCAACGCTGGGTGAGATTTCTGATGCCTGCGAGAAGGTATTTGGCAGATACAAGGCTGTAATTCGCTCCATTTCAGGTGTATATTCTTCTGAGATGTCTCAGGATAAAGATTTTGTTAAAGCAAGAGAGCTGGCGGATGAATTTGCCTCCCTAGACGGAAGACGGCCAAGAATAATGGTTGCTAAAATGGGTCAGGACGGCCATGACCGTGGAGCCAAAGTTATCGCTACGAGTTTTGCCGATCTCGGATTTGATGTAGACATCGGACCCCTTTTCCAAACACCAAATGAAGCTGCAAAACAAGCAATTGAAAATGATATACATATAATTGGCATATCCAGCCTTGCTGCTGGTCATAAGACCTTGGTACCTGATCTGATAGCTGAGCTAGCGAAATCAAACCGGGAAGACATAATGGTCGTTGCAGGCGGCGTAATCCCGAAACAAGATTATGATTTCTTATATGACTCAGGCGTTACAGCCATATTTGGTCCTGGAACCGTGATTTCAAAAGCTGCTCAGAAATTATTAGAAATATTGATTAACAATATCAAACAAACTGATTAAATTGTTTTATTAAGCTTGTCTTTCTTATTAACGAACTATCTGAAATGGGCACAACAAAAAAGAAACGCGAACTGTCTTTCAAAGAATACACAGAGGGCATCCTCTGTGGTAACCGATCTATATTGAGCCAAGCCATTACGCTTGTAGAAAGCACATTACCAAAACACAGTGAGCTTGCACAGAAAATCATTAACCACTGCCTCCCACATACCGGAAAGTCCATACGGATCGGCATAACGGGTATCCCTGGAGTTGGTAAAAGCACTTTTATCGAAACTTTTGGGCTTTATTTAACTGAGGAAGAGAAAAGAACTGTTGCCGTGTTGGCAATAGATCCAACCAGTGAGCTCTCTAAGGGAAGTATTCTCGGTGACAAAGTGAGAATGGAGAAACTCTCCCTGGATCAAAACGCATTCATACGCCCCTCCCCCACCTCCGGCTCATTAGGCGGAGTAGCACAAAGCACACGTGAGACAATCCTATTATGTGAGGCTGCAGGGTTTAATACGATTATCGTAGAAACGGTAGGAGTAGGGCAATCTGAAATTGCAGTAGACTCTATGGTTGATTTTTTTCTATTGCTCCTTCTTGCAGGGGCAGGTGACGAGATCCAAGGCATGAAAAGAGGGATTATGGAAATGGCAGATACTGTGGCCATTACCAAGGCAGATGGAGATAGTATTTTCAGAGCACAAAGGGCAAGAAGGGAGTTTGAAAATGCCATTCACCTATTTCCCCATAAAGAAAGCGGTTGGGTTCCCGAAGTCACAACTTGTTCATCCTTAGACAATAAAGGCATAAAAGAAATTTGGGAAACCGTCACCAAACATCAGGATTTAATTGAGAAAAGTGGAATACTACAACACAAAAGACAAGAACAGACCAAGAGATGGATGCACGAGGCAATTTTATATGGCCTAAAAAAGAGTTTTTATTCTAATGAGGACATAAACAAGACAGTACTGGAGCTGGAAAAGAAAGTAATAGAAGGCGAAAAAAGCCCCTTCACCGCAGCAAACGAACTCTTAGCCAAATACTTTAAAAATATTTCATAATAAGAAACCCTCTGGACATTTAGTCCTAAAACCGAAAAAATAATCCTATGGAAAAGGCAGCAAGCTATGAGATAGAGTCTATCGGCCCCGAAGACCTGGATGGGATAGTAGCTATTGAAAATGTTAGTTACCCTTCCCCATGGCCAAAGCAGATATTTGAGAGAGAAATTGAAGCTCAGAACTCATATAAAAGGATAATAAGATTCTCCGGCAGCGTTGTAGCATATATTGTAACTTGGACTGTTCATGATGAGGTTCATATTCTAAACATCGCTGTTCATCCGGATTTCAGGAAAATTGGACTGGGAGAAATGCTGCTGAGGGATTGTTTAGGTTTCTCATCTGAACGCGGTTTAAAGCTAGCGGTTCTTGAAGTCAGAACTTCAAACAATAGTGCAATTAAACTTTATGAGAAAATTGGATTTAAAACTTTAAGGGTTAGAAAGAAATACTACTCAGATACAGGTGAAGACGCCTACGTTATGCTATATGAATTAGAATCGGAAAAAGAATGAGATCAGTGCTTAAGTTCTTCTTTCTACTATATACTCAGCTAATGAATCCAGGGATTTTTTATAGCCGCTATCGGGCAAAGAAGAAATTGAGCTTTTAGCTTTTTCCACATAGCTCTCGGCCATATTATTTGTTACTTGAACACCTTTATACCTAACGACGATATCTCTCACAAAACTTAGTTCTTCCTCAGTAAAAACTTCTTCACCCGCTAGAATCCCGTTTATCTTCTCTTTTTCTGAACTTGTGGCCTTTTGAATTGAATAATAGAGGGGGAGAGTCATTTTGCCCTCTATCAAGTCCTGCCCCACACCCTTTCCAAACTCTTCCTCAGTTGATGAGTAATCGAGCGCATCATCAGTCAGCTGAAAGGCTACTCCAATATTAAATCCGTATCGGCCTACAGAGTGCTTTAATCCCTCTTCCACTCCTGCAAGTATCGCCCCTACACTGCCGCAGCTTTCTAAAAGAGAAGCAGTTTTATTTTCTATAATTCCAAAACACACTTCTTCAGTTATCTCGAGCATGTTGTTCGCATTCATAACCTCAAGCACCTGCCCCTCTGCTAATTTCGCAGCAGCATCAGTAACAGCCTTGATAAGCTCCAAATCACCGCAGGCTTGAATAAGACCAAGCGCTCGTGCCAGCATAAAATCACCAACTAAGACTGTTGCCTTATTTCCCCAAACTATATTTGATGAAGGTTTTCCTCGTCTTAATTTAGCCTCGTCCACGACATCATCATGAAGTAAGGTAGCGGTATGAATCAGCTCCAGGGCTGCTGCGGCATAGATCCTTTCTCTACCTTCTAGACGTCCGCATGCCCCGCTTGAAAGAAGAAGCACAGCCGGACGGAGCCTTTTCCCACCACTTCCAAGCAAATATTTTGAAACCTCATACACTAAAGGTATAGGGGATTGTATATTAGCTTCAAGCTCGTTTTCGACTTCTTCAATGTCAGAGCTGACAATAGATAGAATATCTGAGAAACCCATGGCGGCTTTTAAGTTATCTGAACACCGGAAATATGTCAAAGCTAGAGTCTCTTATAGTATTTTAGCCAAAAATTATATAATCTATGATTATATTCAAATCCGTATAATATCTAACCATATGGTTCCATTAAAACTCTCTTTAAAAAACTTTCTAAGCTACGGCGAAAACACTTCAACACTTGATTTCAGGGGTTTTGATATAGCCTGCCTTTCCGGGAAAAACGGACACGGCAAATCTGCGCTTATAGATGCTCTAACTTGGGCTCTGTGGGGAAAATGCCGGGTAAAAATAAAGGAGGAAGTAATAAAAAGGGGCGCAAGTGAGGCTAGAGTAGAGCTTGAGTTTGAATCAGAAAACAACATTTACAGAATACTACGAGTAATTGAGAGAAAAAAAAGCGGCACTTCAACCTCAATTAACTTGAGCATTTTTGATACGGCTACCAGCGCTTTTAAACCTTTGGACGAAGGCTCCAAAACACAAAGCACAATCGAAAAATTGCTAAAGATGGACTATAACTCATTCATCTGTTCATCATTCATATTGCAAGGCATGGCAGATGAATTTACCAAAAGAACAGCTTCTGAAAGAAAAGAGATTCTCTCGAAAATCCTAGCCCTCGATGAATACGAGTTAATCACAAAGAAAGCAAGGGAACATTCACAAATCTCAAGCCTCGAATTAAACACACTTGAGAGCCAAGAAAAACAGCTTGAAGATGAAATATCAAGAAAAAATATATTTGAAGAAAAGCTGCAACAAGCAAAGATTGAAGATAGCAAGTTAGTAACTGAAATATCAAAATTTGAGACTATTCAATCTGAGCTAATAGCAAAAAATGAATCCATCAAAGCCAAACTCGAGAACTTGGATCAGTTAAAGAAAGGGCAGGAAGAAAACAAACAGAAAAACCTCAAATTAGATTCCGAACTTAAGCACTTAACAAGTTTAATCTCGCAAGATAAAGAAATAGTCTCTAGAGAGAAGGAAATTATCAAAGGTTTTGAAAAGCATGAACTAGTCCTAAAACAAGAGAAGATTCTAAGTGAAAAGGAGCTCGCTAAATCAAAACTTGAAATGGAACTAGAAAGTGTTCAGAACCTAATCAATTCTGAGAAAGCTAAGTTATTGGGAGAATTAAACTCTCTTAGGACCAAAGCAGAAGAAATACAAAAGAATCTCGTAAATGTTCAGGCAGTCACATCGAGGGAAGATGAAATTACCCTTGGATACAAGAAGTTTACAGAGCTTCACAAACAAGACGATGAACTCGAAAAGAAAAAAAATCTAATGCAGGAACTCAACTCTAAGCAAATAGAGTTAGATAACAAAATTGAGCAAAAACGAATTGAGATTGAATCCTCCTTGTTAGAACTTAATTCCAGAACCCGTGACTTGAGGTCTAAATCTGAACACAAAGAAGGCTTAGTCAAAGAGATCAAGGAGTTGAATCTCAAACTTAAACTCGTAAAAGAGTCTCAGAGTGAGATTGATAACAACAACGAAACCTTAAATAAATTGAGAGAAAAGAAAAGCTCAATTATTTCAGAATTATCTAATCTCAACAGCAGAAAAGAGGAGGAGATAAGAAAGTTAAGCGTTCTAAGTGCCGAGATCAAAGACCCTCACTGTCCTCTGTGTGAATCGCCGCTTGAGACAGAGGCAATAGAGGCCCTAATAGAAAAACTTGAAGCAGCGAAGTCGAATTTGGAAGCGAAGATACTAGAAAACCAGGCAACTGTAGAGAAATTAAAATTAGATGAGCAGAAATTGTTAAATGACATAGAAAACTTTGAATCTAAAACAAAAAACATGGCTTCTCTTAGCAAGGAGCTAGGGGAAAAAGAGCAAAACTTAAAAGAATCAGAACTCGCCTCAAAAGAATTAGAAAAAACCTCAAAAGAATCAGAATTACTTACTAACTATATTAAAGACAAAAAACATATTCAGGAATTTAGTAAAGCCTTAAACAACTTAAGGAAAAAGAAATCGGAGCTGGATTATGATTCTGACAAACACATATTCATAAAAAAGGAGCTTGAAGAGTTCCGAAATTTTGTAACAGAAAATGAAATACTAAAGACTGATAAGCTCAAAGAATCTCAATACACCAAAGAACTAAAGGAAGTTCTTTCAAAAATTGAGCCTCTTGCAAAGAAACTCACGGAAGAAAGCTATTCTCTGGAAAGCAGAAAAAAGGTTTTCGAAGTTCAAACTGCCCTGAAAAAACTTAGTTATGATCAGAGCAAACACAAAAATTTAAGAGAAGAAGCTAAGGCCCTTGAGAGATATACTAGAGAGAAAGAAAGTCTCGAGAAGGCAAAGCTCGGACTGAGCATAAGGGAAAAAGAAGCAGCGAAACTTTCTCAAAATCTTACAGATATAAAGAAAAAAGGTGTGAACATTGAAAGCGAGCTTAAGCAGATGGATGAGATTGTTGTAAAGAGTAAAGAAATAAAGCAGCAGCTTGAATCCTCAACAACAAGAATAAATATATTAAAGAAGAATAAGAATGAAACTCTCACAGAGATCACAAGAAGTGAGAATCACCTTGAGCGAATCGAGAAACTCCTAGATGACAAAAAGACTGTCAAAGAAAACATTAAAAAAACAAACCGGGATTTGGCAATATACAAAGAGCTAGTAAAAGCATTTGGGAAAAATGGGCTTCAAGCCTTAATAATTGAAAATGCCGTTCCGGAGATAGAAATTGAAGCAAACAAAATTCTTAGCAAACTTACCGAAGGCACTATGGTGCTGAGCTTAGAGATGGTGAAGCCAACACAAACCGGAGGCGCTAAGGAAACCCTTGAGATTTATATCGGGGACTCCTCTGGAACAAGAAGCTATGAAACTTTCTCCGGCGGAGAAGCATTCAGAATCGATTTCGCCCTAAGAGTTGCTATCTCAAAATTCATTGCTAACCGCTCAGGCGCCCAACTAAGAACCTTAGTTGTAGATGAGGGTTTTGGTACTCAAGATAAAGACGGCCTAGATCAATTTATTCAGGTTCTTAATATAGTTAAGGACGACTTTGATAAAATTTTGGCTATAACACATGTTGAGGAATTAAAAACAAGATTCCCGGTTAGAATAGAGGTTACCAAGGAGGCCGGTCAGGGTTCAAGCTTTGAAGTGAGCTACTCTTAGCAATTACCTCTAATACATTATGAATTGGATCGATATAGCGGTTTATATAATCATTTTCGTCTTTATTGTTATAGGAATGACAAGAGGTCTTGTCAGGCAGATCTTCTCTATTGCAGCTCTTATTGGCGGAATCATTATTGGGCTTATTTTTTATGATGTTTTTGCAGAGATGTTCATAAAAGACAACCTTGTCAATAATGAATCAATAGCAAATGTTGGCGCTTTCTTAATCGTCGGTTTTATATCTTACATTCTGATTCAATTTCTTGGGTGGATTACAACAAAGCTCATAGGAAGCCTCCATCTTAGCTGGCTCAATAGACTGGGTGGAGCTGTAGCGGGAATTATTCTGGGGCTTATAGCTGCCTTTTTATTTGTCTCTACGGTTACATTATTTGTTTCAGACAATGACCCGGCTGTAAGTAATTCAACCACAATCCCCTATCTAAACTCTACTTATCAAACAGTAAAGAGTAAATTGCCTGAGAATTTAAGAGAAAGTTTAAATAGATCAAGGGAACTAATTCGTGAAGAAGGGTTAAAAGCGGCAATGAGGATAAAGGATTCTGAGAAGATTAAAGAGATCCTAAATGATCAATAATTTATAATTATAATCGCTTCAAATAAGCTTGCGGTCAGCAAACATTTTCCTTAATCGTAGAATTTCGGTAATATAGTCATTATGATTAGCGTTCAAACATTAGATGAATTTATAATTAGAAGACAAACAGACTTCCCCTACGCAACAGGTGAATTATCCAGACTTCTTCGAAATATTGCTCTGGCCGCAAAGATCGTAAATAGAGAAGTAAATAAAGCGGGTTTAGTAGATGTACTAGGCGCAACCGTATATACAAACGTTCAGGGTGAAGAAGTAAAAAAACTGGATTTACTCGCAAACAAAACCTTTATAGCCTCACTTGAGCTGGGCGGTCAGTGCTGTGGTGTGGCTTCAGAAGAGAATGAAGAATTCGTTGCATTTGAGGCTGAATCTTCTAGAGAAGGTAAATATATAGTCGCTATAGATCCTCTTGATGGATCCTCAAATATTGATGTAAATGTCTCAGTTGGAACTATTTTTACTATATACAGAAGAATATCACCAATAGGGGGTCCTAGCACAGCTGAAGATTTTCTCCAAAAGGGCAGTGAGCAAGCCGGCGCAGGGTATGTTATTTACGGATCATCAACTATGCTGGTTTATACAACCGGTCATGGGGTTAACGGTTTTACGCTTGACCCATCAATTGGAGAATTTTGTTTATCTCACCCTGGTATGACTACACCTAAGAATGGTAAAACCTATTCCGTTAATACCGGGAATTTCTACAACTTCCCACAAGGTGTAAGAGAATATATCCATTATTGTAAGGAAGTAGGGAAAAATTCTGATTCTCCCTACTCTGCCCGTTATATAGGTTCAATGGTTGCCGATATTCATAGGAATTTATTAACAGGTGGAATATACATATATCCATCCTTGGATGGTTACCCGGATGGAAAATTAAGACTTGTTTATGAATGTAACCCAATGGCATTTATTGTAGAGCAGGCAGGCGGCACGGCAACTGATGGCTCCAGACGCATTTTAGATATCCAACCAACTGAGCTGCATCAAAGAACACCGATCTTTATAGGTTCAAGTGAAATGGTATCAAAAGCTAAAGAATTATTAGAAAGCAACTAGTTATGTTATTTTTAAGACGCGTCAAATATTCATATACTATCTAAGCGGCTTTTTATAAACCAAGAAAGCGTGAGTCTACCGTAAACACCCCTAATCCTTACAATATTTGCCAATTTGCAATTTAGTTTTTTGTATAGAATTCTCTCTTGACATTTTGATGTCAGAATGTAACTTTTCAATAAATCATTAGTACAGGAGAAAGCAAATGAGTACCGACCTCGCACTACTTTTTAAAGATGAAGAATGGGATGATGACGACGAAGATGAAGATGAAGACTTAGATGACGATGATTTCTTTGATGATGACGATGACTGGGATGATGACGATGAAGATTGGGACGACGATGAAGAAGAGGAGAAAACACTCAATTAATATCAGTGAATGGTCCTACACTTTGCACCTTTCAGACTACTGAAACAACTATCCTTTAAGAATTGCCTAAAATAGTATTAACTCGTTTTAGAATAAACTTGCAGTTAAACAGCTTTTCGGAATTAGCCCCGGAATTGTATCTCAGGAATGGTGCCCGGGGCCGGACTCGAACCGGCACAAGTTTGCACTCGAGGGATTTTAAGTCCCTTGCGTCTACCAATTCCGCCACCCGGGCAGCATATGCATTTTAGAAGATCTTCATTGAACAATTTCTTTGGAGGCGGCGCCCGGATTCGAACCGGGGCATTGCGGTTTTGCAGACCGCTGCCTTACCGCTTGGCTACGCCGCCTATTAATTAATAATCAACAACAACTTGGTTTTGAATTTACTCACCTCTTCAAACGAAAATGGTATTATGAACTATCTTTTAAGATTTTCAAGCCATAGTCTTGAAGAGAATTAAACGGTTAGCCTAATTCCTGAACTCGCTATCGCATCGTACCTCTAAATATCGCACCTCTAAATATTGTAACCGCCTTCCCTCCTAATATAATTCTGTCATCTGCTACGGATACATGAACAACTCCGCCCCGTATAGATACTTGGAGACCTTTGAGTTTTGGCTTGCCTAATTTCTTTTCCCAGAACGGCCCAAGGCAGCAGTGTGCCGAGCCTGTAACAGGGTCTTCATTGATCCCCGCTGCTGGGGCAAAAAATCTGGACACAAAATCATATTGATCTGAATCACAAACGCTAGTAACAATAATCCCTCTGGCTGAGACTGTCTTCAATAAATCAAAATTTGGATTTAAGTTCCTAACTTTTTCTTCATCTTCTACCTGAACCAGATAATCAAAGCTATTTTTTCCTACATAGATAGGGTTAACCCCTAAGCCCTCTTTGAGACCCTCTGGGACAGGAGCTTCTTGTTCAGGGTCTGATGGAAAATCAAGTTCAATAATATCAGCGTTCATTGAAGCTGTTAGTAGCCCGCTTCTTGTATAAAATTGCGCTGGCTTAGAGGATTCCAGATAGCCCTCTTCCCATAAAATATGCGCGCTAGCCAGTGTGGCATGACCGCAAAGATCAACTTCAACTGTCGGAGTAAACCATCTGAGGTTAAAACTATCTCCAACACTGTACAAGAATGCAGTTTCTGACAGGTTCATTTCACTGGCAACATTCTGCATCCAGATTTCATCGGCTTCTTTTTCTAGAGTACAAACAGCTGCCGGATTACCCGAAAAAGGTTCACTTGCGAATGCATCAACTTGATAAATATTTATTCCCATAAGTATCGAATCCTCATCTTTGAAACTATAAATCCTTCAAAAATATTATAGATGTTATTTTGATATAATAAACTTAAAATCGAAACCGATAACTATAACAAAATTAATTGTTATTGACATTTGTCCTGATTTCTTTATTTTATAAGGGCTTTTACAGGATAAGCATTGCCGCTTGGATCTTATTTTAGAGACCGAGACGGGGGAAACAATTGATAAACAATCACAAAGGACGGAACGCAGGCCGTACCTCTAATAATTAAAATTAAATAAGCCAGTAGGGTTCTTTGCCCGATCTGGCTTTTTTACGTTTAGAGAAAACAAATGAAAAAAATAACAGTGCCAATCATAAGCTCGATGAAGGATAAAGAGAAGATAGTGATGGTCACAGCTTATGATGCTCCTACGGCGAGAATAGTTGATAAATCTGGAGTTGATATAGTTTTAGTTGGAGACTCTGTAGGCAATGTAATTCAAGGCTTATCAAATACACTGCCTGTAACAGTTGATGAGATGATTTACCATACGAAAATTGTATCCAGAGGAATTCAAAACGCACATCTTTGTGCCGATATGCCTTTTATGTCTTTTCAGTCTTCTAAAGAAGATGCCGTGAAGAACGCAGGCAGATTCATCAAAGAAGCAGGAGCTGAGTCAGTCAAGCTTGAAGTTACAAATGACTTCATCGATACAATTAGAGAAATAAGAAAAGCCGGCATTCCGGTTATGGGGCATATAGGCCTAAGACCGCAATCTTTCCACGATATGGGTGGATACAAGCTCCAAGGCAGGGAAAAGGGTGAAGGTGCAGAATTGCTGGCACTTGCGAAGAAAATCGAGGATGCAGGTGCTTTTTCTTTAGTATTGGAAAGCATCCCGCAAAAGCTGGCTAAGAAGATAACACGCTCAATTAAAATACCGACTATTGGAATAGGGGCCGGGCCTGATTGCGATGGACAGGTTCTAGTAATTAACGATCTGGTCGGTCTTTCAGAAGAACCTCTGCCAAAGTTCGTAAAAAAATACGCAGAAGTAAGAGAAACAATGAAAGAGGCCACAAAAGATTACGTTAACGAGGTAAAGAAAGGGGTCTTCCCATCATCTGAGCATTCATATGACTGAAAATATTAATATAAAAATAGTTGATAACGTTAAGGATATGCAGGCGCTTTCAACCCGCATTAAAAAAGAGGGGCGCATTATTTCTTTTGTCCCAACAATGGGGGCCCTTCACGAAGGACATTTGAGCTTGATGCGAGTGGCAAAAGAGAAAGGTGACTTTCTAGTGGTGAGCATTTTTGTAAACCCCACCCAATTTGGCCCTAATGAGGATTTCAATAAATATACTAGAGACTTAGAAGGGGACATAAAGAAAATTCGTGAGATTGGGGTGGACGTGGTCTTTTTCCCAGATGTAAATGAAATTTACCCTGAGGGATTTGAGACTTATGTAGAAGTTCAAGAACTCCAGAAACCACTCTGTGGACAATTTAGACCAGGCCATTTTAAAGGTGTTACAACTGTAGTCTTAAAACTTTTCAATATTGTTAAGCCGGATATCGCGGTATTTGGGGAAAAGGATTACCAGCAATTATTAATTATCAAGAAAATGGTTAGAGATCTTCATCTTGAAATTGAAATAATAGGAATGCCTATAATTAGAGAAGAAGACGGGCTAGCTCTTAGTTCAAGAAATGCTTATTTATCTCATGAAGATAGAGCACGGGCATTAGCTCTATCACAATCACTTCGTGAGATAGAAAAGAGATTTAAAGAAGGTAACAAGAATACTAATGATCTAGTTCAGTTTGGGATAGAAATTCTCAATGAATTACATGTAACTGACATAGATTACTTAGAAATACGAAATGGAAATAGTCTTGGATCTGCTAAAGAAGCACAACCGGGAGATTTAGTAGCCATTGCGGCAAGGATTGGAAATACAAGGCTTATTGATAATACCAAACTTTAGAGCATATAATGTAAGGAGAAGACAAAATGGATAGAACACTTCTTAAATCTAAAATACACAGGGCAATTGTCACTGAGGCTGACCTCGAATACGAAGGAAGCATTACGGTTGATAGAAACCTAATGGATGCTGCAGACCTATTCCACTATGAACAGGTGCACATTTTCAATATCACAAACGGACATAGGTTCACTACATATGTTATAGAGGGAAAAAGGGAATCAAACGTTATATGCGTTAATGGAGCCGCCGCTCATCTCGCTAGAGAGGGGGATTGTTTAATAGTTGCGAGCTTCGCTACTTATAATGAAGCGGAATGTAAAAGCCATGTACCCAAGCTTATATATGTGGATGAAGGCAATAATATCATAAGGACTAAACCCGAAACGAAGAAACTAAAAGTAGCAAGAAGTTAATTGTTATTATTTCCCTGTTACAAATGGTTGGGCAGCTTCAAATTTCAAATAAATTTAACAAAAACAGAAGCTAAATTACAATAAATGCATCATAAATATTGACATAATATGTAATCGAGGTTATAAGTTAAGGTTATTAAAGGAGGATCTTGGGTACGCACTTCGTATCCGATCTATCATTTTTACAACACCTATACAGTATAACAACTAGACCATAGCCTTCTTAAGCGGAGAGGATATATATAATGAAAGCGGTCATACTTGCAGCTGGTAGAGGCAAAAGGCTTTACCCATACACAAAGTATATACCTAAGTGTTTGTTAGAAATCGGCGGCGAGACAATATTAGAGCATCAAATCAACCACATTAGAGATTGTGGAATTGATGAAATTGTCATTGTTGTTGGATTTGGTTTTGAGAAAGTAGAAAACTTTCTTAGAAACTACGACGGGTTAGGAATGAAAATCAAAACCCTCTATAACCCATTTTACCAAACAACAAATAGCCTTATCTCTCTCTGGATAGCCAGGGGAGAAATGGATAGCGACATGGTTGTTATGAACGGTGATGATGTTTTTGAAATAGATGTATTAGAGCAAGCCCTTAGAATGAGGGATGAAAAAATTTGTCTTCCAGTAAAACGCAAAACTAATTATGAAGACGAAGATATGAAAGTTGTAATTCAAGAAAATAAAATAGTTGATATTAGCAAAACATTAACAAGCAGGGCATCTGCTGAGTCAGTAGGTGTCAGGGTTTTCAGAGACACCGGGGTTGAGCTACTTAAGAGATCCATAGAAGAAGAGATGAGAACCGGTGGTGCGGAAAACAAGTGGTATATTTCAGCTATTCACAGGCTAATTAAAAAAGGATATAAAGTTAAGTCACTCGATATAGATGATCTTTTCTGGATGGATGTTGATTATCCAAGTGATTTATTTAAAGTAAGACTCAACTCTGATAAGTTCATCAAGAAATCATACCAAGAAAGGGTCCTAAGAGTAGTAGAAACAAGTTAACGACATGAACCATGCAATAGTTGTAGCGGCCAGCATAGGTATAGAAAACACTGACCTGAGCACCTATGGTGGTATCAAATTCGGTTCGCTCCCTCAAATTAAGCGCCTAATAATTACTGCTCAGAGAGCAGGAATTGATCACTTCACAATAATCACAGAAGACAGCGACTCCCCTTTAAGAGATCTTTTGGCAAATGACAATAGAATTGAGAGCTCTATAGACTGGGCAACAATAAAAGAACAGATAGATTTTAAAGATATCCCCTATCTAATACTCCAATCAAACCTTCTCACCACACCTGAAACATTATCGAATTTCATGGATTCAGATGTTAACGATGATGAGATTTTAATATTAATGGACACATCAGAAGATGCTGGGAATAAGGCTAAGGAGCTTTTTGTCGAAGAAATATTTCCAAGTGGTGGAAGAGCTGTAGGGGCTTTTATTGCATCAGGTGAATTATTAAAAAAATCCTTCTCGGACTCTAAGTCACTAAAAGACATAGTCTCTGAGCGGGTAGAGAAAGAAAAAGCTGAGTACAAAGAGTTCTCCGGCAAATATTGGATGAGATTGTCTGAGGATGCGAATACGGCAAAACAAGCGGAAGACCTCATTTTCAACTATGTCGGGAAAACAGCAACCGGATGGATATCACGTAGGATAAACAGCAAATTTTCATTACCAACAAGCAGGCTCTTGGTTAAAACCCCTCTTACGCCTAATATGATCAGCATTGGAATCAATATTATAGGATCTTTATGTGGTATATTTTACGCGATAGGTCACCCGGTAATCGGAGCACTCTTTATGCATATTGCAACTGTACTTGACAGGTGCGATGGTGAAGTAGCAAGGGTTAAATTAATGGAGACCAAAAAAGGACAGTGGGTCGATACAGTTTCAGACCAGTTTACAGTGCTTTCTTTCTTATTGGGAGTACCTATAGGGTATTATTTAATTTCAGATAAGCCAATTGCCCTTGTTTTGGGTGGGATAAATGTTTCAATTTTTTTATTTTTTGTAATTTGGTCGTTCTATTTCCTGACAAGATATACCAACTCGGGAAGTTTGGTGACATACTTTGAAGTGGACAAACTTGTTGAGCCACAAAAAACTTCGTTCGTTAGAAAAATAATAAAAATAGTACGTCCCCTGGGTAGAAGGAATGTATATTCATTCGCATTTATATTGATTGCAGTAGTGGGCGGGTATCCATGGGTGCTGGGAATTACGACTATTGCAGCAATATTATTTTTTATTCACTCATTTGAGGATATACTTAAGCTAAGAAAAGTTAAGCCTGACAAACAGATCCAGAACTAAATATTATAAAAGGAAAAAAATGATGAGTGATACAAACAAAGAAACACAAGAGAATAATCAAAACACAGAATACAGAAAAGCTGATTATGAAACTAAGGAATATGCAAATGGGTTTATTGCATCTTTCATTAACATGGTAGAGAACTTCAATGCTAAGTTTTCCAAATATGGAAATCCTCCTATTTATGAAAACTCAACCTTTCCATGGGTCAAAGAAATTGAAGACAACTGGGAGAAAATAAGGGCAGAGTTAGATCAGGTTATGGAGAGACGGGAAGACCTCCCAAGCTTTCATGAAATAATGCCCGAGGTTGAAACTATCACAACCGACAACAACTGGAAAACCTTTTTTCTTGCGGGATACGGTCTTGAAAGTGATGAAAACACAAGCAGATGTCCCGAAACAACTCGTCTACTAAGAAATATCCCCGGCATGAAAACAGCGATGTTCTCGATCCTCTCGCCTAACAAACACATACCAGCACACAAGGGGCCCTTCAACGGTGTTCTAAGATATCACCTCGGATTGATTGTGCCAGAGCCAAAAGAAAAATGTAGAATCCGTATAGATAAAGAAATTAAGCACTGGGATGAGGGAGAAAGCATTATTTTTGACGACACATATAATCATGAAGTCTGGAACGATACTCCGGGGTTTCGTGCAGTATTGTTTGTAGACTTTGTAAGACCGGTTAAGTTTCCGTTCAATTTATTCAATAAACTTGTAGTAAGCGCTGCGGCTTTTGCACCGTTTATTAAAGAAGCTGAGGTAAAGCATAAGGAATGGGAGAAGAAGTTCTATAAGCAGTAAATAAAAAATAGGATTGATGGCAAAACTTTAATACGATTCGACAAAGTAAAATTATTCGCCGTCATCCATATCTTCTGTGTTGTTAAAATTATGATCAGAGCTATTCATTAGTTTTATTATACAAAAAGCCAATAAGCCTAATGTGAAACCCCAAGCACATAACATAAAGATTAGGGCATCAAGATTCATTTTCTCTATTCCTCCTTCTATCAGCCATAAACACGAGCACTGCAAGAACTACAAAGAGCATAATCAAATAGGCTCTTGCCGCCCAGATAGTCCAACTGGCTTTTTCAAGCTCCTCGGGAAGCAGCTCTATACCCCACCACACAAGAAGTATTAACATAAAAAGGGGTGTAATATATCTTAAAACATAATAGAAGAATCTGGGTACTTTGATTGTACCATCTCGATTTATCTCAGCCCATGCTTTCTCCCCTCCAAAAACCCACATAAATATAACAACCTCCATTAATCCGAAGAAAACGATTCCTACTGTGCCCGCCCAGAAATCCCATTCATCTAATGTTTGATTGACAAAAATAATCATAAAAATACTTGAAACGATTATTCCCATAGTAATAAGAACTGATTTTGTTCTACTTAACCTAAATTCATCTTCAAAAAAAGCGATAATAGTTTGAATTAGAAAGAGTGAGGAGGTAAGACCTGCAAAGAAAAGAAGGAAAAACCATAAGAATCCCAAAAACTGTCCGGCAGGCATACTGGCAAATATTGCCGGAAGACTAACAAATCCAAGATTAAAAGCACCTGACTGAGCTATTGACACCGCCCCGGCAACACCAAAGAATGCCACCGCTGCCGGAATGGCAATTGAACCGCCCAAAACAACCTCAGCAGTTTCATTAATAGCTGCAGAGGAAAGCCCGTTTAATACAATGTCCTGATTTGCTCTCAGATATGAAGAATAAACAATCATAGAGCCGAAGCCTAAGCTAAGAGTAAAGAACATCTGCCCGGCTGCCGCAACCCATACTCCAGGGTTCTTTAATGAATTAAGATCAGGCGTCCAAAGAAAGTTAAGCCCTTCAATGGCATTACCACTGGGAGTTTCTAGAGTTAGAACCCTAACAAGTAGAATTATGGCCATTATAAAAAGAGCAGGTAAGGCAAATTTTGCGAAGGCTTCAATCCCCCGTGAAACCCCTCTCAATAAAATGATTAGGTTTAGCGCTAATGTGACTATTAAAGCAAAATAAGCCATAAATGAGGGGCTTAACAAATCTCCTTCGCCTGCTCCAATATATGTTCCTAAAAAGTTGCTATAAGGCTTTAAGAATTCCTCTGGGGTATTTGCCCCTATTGCAAGCTCGGGGCTTGTACCCAAAAGAAAATGAATTGAATAACCCAATGTCCAGGACTCTATATAAATATAATAAATTACCACTATAAGAGGAATCCAAAGACCTAATACTCCGATAAGACGTGATATCGGACTCTTCCATATTAAGTTAAATATAGCAGGAGCAGTTCCATGCCCTCTAGCACCCCCGTATCTTCCAATTGCGCACTCTATCCACATTAACGGTATGCCTATAACAAAAAAGGCAATTATATAAGGAATCATGAAAGCCCCACCGCCATTCTCAGCTGCTTGCACGGGAAATCTTAAAAAATTGCCTAGCCCGATAGCACCGCCGGCCATTGCAAGAATAAGTCCGGTTCTTGATTTCCACAGTTCCCTTGCATGAGGTAATTTCTTGGCCATATAGTTAATCCTGAAGTTAAGTACCTTATTTTATGTAATTTATATTTTTAAGCAAGATTCAGAAATCATATGTAGACTGATCAAATTACACTACGAATCTTAGAGCGCTTATGTCATTCTAACAAATTACTCTTGACAAACAATTTTATATACTTATCTTAATACACCTTCAGTTTGAGAATTGCGGGTTCTTAACTGCTTTATATTTACTTGTGATTTATGTATTCATATTATTTTAGTCTGGAGATATCTTCATTTTTATGTGTATTTGGAGCATTTTACAGATAGGACAAGAATTTCAGACTAACAATCTTGAGGAGACTCTAAAACTAAGATGGCAACAGCAAAAAAAGTTACTAAGAAAAAAAACATAAAAAAGACCAAACTCACATGGCAGGATGAGATTAAAAATATGTTACTTGTCATGAGAAAGGAAATGCTTCAAGATGTATCGCAGTCAATGAGGGATGAATCTGATCATCTAAAACATGAGATTGGCGACTTCTACGACCAGGCATCTAACGATAGGGATAGAGAGCTATCTTTAATGCTCGCAGATAGAGAGAGGGGAAAGCTGACATTAGTTGACAATGCATTGCACAGAATAGAGATTGGAACATATGGAATATGCGAGTCATGTGATGAAGTTATAGACAAAGAAAGGCTAATTGCCATGCCTTTTACTAAACTTTGCCTCTCTTGCCAAGAAGATATTGAAAGAGAATAGGCCTACTTAATCAGATCTGACAGCCCCTTTAGAAAAGGATCCTTAACTACAGCCTTTTCAGTTATGATTGAACTAACGTTCTCATTTGGTGTTATGTCAAATGCGGGGTTATAAACATTAACTTCAGGTGCTATCCTTTTCCCTAATATATGAGTCACTTCATTAATATTGCGCTCTTCGATAGGAATTAAACTACCGTTAGCACAGTCATAATCTATAGTAGAGATGGGCGCTGCCACATAAAACGGTATACAGTGTGATTTAGCTAGTATAGATATGGAGTAAGTACCTATTTTATTTGCGACATCTCCGTTGCATGCAATTCTGTCGGCGCCAACAACTACAGCGTCTACCATGCCCTTACTCATTATGTGACCAACCATACTATCTGTGATGAGCGAGACTGAAATCCCGTCTTTATCAAGCTCCCAGGCTGTAAGTCGAGCTCCCTGTAGGAAAGGCCTTGTTTCTGTAGCAATTACTTTAATGTTCTTACCAGCCTCATTCGCGCCTCTAATTACGCCAAGAGCCGTGCCATACCCTGCTGTTGCAAGCGCTCCTGCATTACAGTGAGTCAAGACAGTAGAATTATCGGGTATAAGTTCAGCCCCTACTCTTCCGATATTGCGGCATATCTCAATATCTTGAGTTAGAATATTGTTGGCCTCTTCAACTAGCCTCATCTTCATCTCTTTAACGCTGCCCTCTTGTGCGTTAAGCACCCTGAGCATCCTCTTCCCCGCCCAAAAGAGATTAACCGCAGTGGGCCTTGTAGCCAGAATAATATCTGTGACTTTATTAACTTTGCTTATAAACTGGTTCCTATCGTCAGTTTTGATATTAATTGCACCCAAAGCTATACCGAGAGCTGCCGCAACACCTATTGCAGGCGCTCCTCTAATAACCATTCTTTTAATGGCGTCTGCCACTTCCTGATAAGTTTCGAATTCCAAATAAATTTCCTCGTTAGGCAGGCGCGTCTGATCAATCATAATTACTTTATTATCTTTCCACTCAATGGTCTTAAATGATGACATATATTTCCCCTTAATCTCAGAGTATATCTATAATTGCGGATTAGAGTTTACTTTAGAGCATACTTTTATCAAACACCTACAAATTCAAGGGCTACCCAGTCTCCCTCTCTTAATTCATGTTGTTGTAGCTCAAGACCGGCAGATTTAAGCCCTCTAACGGCCTCATCCCGTCTTGTATGGGGTATACCGGAGATAATCAGTATCCCTTTAGGTGCTAACCGTTCTTTTAATTCCTCTTTCATTAGTAAGATCGGCTCAATATACACATTTGCTACGATTAGATCATATTGCCCCTTAACACTCTGAAGATAGCCGCAGAAAAACTTAATCTTATCAAGAACTCCGTTTTTCTTAGAGTTTTTTTGGGATTCGCTTATTGCTATAGGATCTGAGTCAAAACCCGTTACATCCTGTACTCCTAATTTTGATGCCGTTATGCTCAATATGCCGCTTCCGCACCCCACATCAAGGATATTCTTAATGTCTCGGGTACTTACTATCTTCTCAATAGTTTCAATACACAACCTTGTTGTTTCATGGTGTCCCGTTCCAAAGGCTAGAGAAGGATTTATCTCAATCACTATATCGTCACCCAAAGCAATATGATCTTCCCATGGCGGTCTTATAATTATCCTTTTTCCTACTCTTATTTTCTTCAACACACTTTTCCAAGCCTGCCAACTAGTCTGGTCGATATGCTCAACAGTTAAAGCACCAATAGTCAGCTCTGGCATGCTCTCTTTAAGAATCTCTAAATATTGCTTTAGCTTTTCTACAACTTCAGATATATCGACTTCCATAGGGAAATAAGCAGAAACTTCATTCATACCGCTTTCTTTGATATCCTCAGCTACCCCGAGAGATCCGAGCCCCAATAAATAGTCTGAAATTAAAGAACTTGCCTGCTCTGAAACTTCTAATTTGAGCTGTGACAGCTTCAATAATCCTTCACCTTTTACATTTATCTTATTCAATTATATACCTCTGTGTGTTAACTAAAGGTCATTAATCTTACACTCCAAACTCAAATAAGAGAAAAGCTAATCATAAATTTATAAGCAGTTTAGTCATGATGAGCGAAAAACAACCTTATCTGAGTTTTACAGTGATAAGGGGAAGTGATATAATTCCCCCTTATGAATGAGAAGAGACTCAAGATCTATAGAGAGATTCTGATAAAGAAAATGGCGGGCCTTCTTGGGATAGCAGAAAGCACCGTGACTAGAATGAACGAAGGAGACGGGACGTTCCCTGACCCTATTGACCGCGCCATGACAGAATCGAGCACATCAATAGAACTCAAAAAAAGAGATAGAGAAAGAAAGCTTATATCTAAGATACAAAAAGCCATACAAAAGACTGAAGATAAAACATATGGTATTTGTGAAATATGCGATGATGAAATAACAGAAGACAGGCTCTTGGTAAGACCTGAAACTACACTTTGCATTAGTTGTAAGGAAGAGCAGGAAAAAGAAGAAAAAAAATTTGGGCAATAACCTGATACTTAGAAATAGTTAATTACTACCACCAAAAACAAACCTTTCTAAGAAATCAGCATCAGATTCTTTTACAATTAGCCATTTGCCGTCTATTTTAGCAAATTGAATTTTCTCATTCACTTTAAATCGATTTTTTGTATCGTCAACTAAGGCATCAACAACTGTTAACTGAACAACTTCGGTAATATCACCCCTTTCGTAAATACTTCTATTAGCATTTGTAATTTCTAGCTCATCAAAGAGTGCGACGTTAGATAAAAATTTCTTCTTAACTGCTTCACGGCCTATGACATTATTATTTTCTTCTACACTGTAATCCGGGGAGATTAAAGTCATGTACAAATCCACATTTTTAGTCTCTATGGCCTCTTCTCTAATGGAGAGCTGGGCTTCAATCCCTTCATTTTGAGGACTCCCGCAGGACAGGACAAATAAGCTTAGCAGTAGGAAGAAGAAAGAGGGTAATCTCATCCTTGTGAAGGCTCTTCTAATATATCTGGTGGGGTTTCTTCTGGAATAGGCGCTGTCTTGCCCTCAATGTCATTTAAAAGTGAGGATGCTTTGCCTGCATATTTTTCATCAGGGTAAGTCTGGACTAATTGATTCAATGTCGCCCTGGCCAGATCATACTCATCTTGTTTTGCATAGGCTCTACCCAAAAGATACATAGCTTCAGGCATTTGTTTGGTATCACTGTAATCCGCGACAACTAAACCATATCTATGGGCTGCGGCTTTATAATTTTTACGTTTGTTATAAAAATTGCCGATATAAATCTCTCTTTTAGCAAGCCTTTGTCTACACTTTACTACGCGTTGTTCAGCTTTTGCAACTAGAGGAGATGAAGGATATTTCTCAATAAAGATATTAAACCACTTTAAAGCTTCCCTTGTAGTTGTGGGATCCCTATCCGGGCTCAGTATCTGTCTGTAATAAGATATTGCTAACTGATAAGTGGCATAAGATGCTTCTTGATGGCCGGGATGTCGTTTTATAAACTCTTCATATTCAATTGCCGCCTGCTCATATTCTCCCTGCTCAAAGAAAACATCACCTGTTCTAAGTTCTGCAAGAGTTGCATAAGGGCTATAGGTATACCTTAACTGAACCTCTTTTAGATATTTAAGTATAGTCTCGTAATCTTTACCATTAAAAATCCATGGAAATCCGCCTTGGTCCTCATTCATCTGTTCCAGGGCGCCTTCGTACAACTCCTGGTCGCTCAAACCCTTAGGCACAGATCTGGAGCCGCAATTAACAATAAACATTAAAGAGAATACAAGAAAAAGTAATGTAAGAATTCTATTCATGAAGTCTATAGTATTTAGATAAAAGTAGCTGTGTCAAGTATGAAAGTCATAGATAGGGATATATTAACTTGTGACCTAGTCGTATACTAGAGCAATTTCTAAATGACTCTTAAAAATCTGAATATACATCTTATCAATTTAAGAGCAATAAGCCTTATTTTAGCTAAGAAGATTCAAATAAAAAAAAGGGGCAATGATTTGCCCCTTTTTTAAGATAAATAGTCTTTTCAACCAACACTAAATTACTGTGTTGGTATGGATTTTTAATTCAATGGGTTCACAGACACAGGAATTACATCACTGATGTAGCGATCATCAGGTCGTAGTTCATTTCCATTAATATGCATATAAACCTGGAGATATATCGTGGATCCAGCATACCTGCGGTTAATGCGATAAGTCTGCTCAAATTGAGCAAAATTAGGGTTAGTAGCTGTAGATTTTATTCTCTTAATTCTAGTCGCGTCAGCTATACCTAGCTCTGTTTTTCCTGCACAAGGCCCCTTTGTTATTGGGGTTGAGCCATTAGGATCCGTACCAAGCATAAGATAAAGAATTGATTGAGCAGCAGGCATTCCCTTGCCACTTATGGTATTAGCCCCTATATTTACAAAGCTGCCACTTTCCGGTTCGATAATCTGGATTTTAGAAAAAGGACGAGGTGTCGGTGGCGGTGTCGGAGCTGGCGTAGGTGGTGGTGGGTTTATTACATAATCAACTGCAGCGTTAGCGTTTATCCTACCTGCTCCAAAGAATATAGTGCTTCCTAGGTCATCCGCTGTATTTCTTAATAATTGATCGAGTTCTGAATTGGTCAATGTCATATCAGCAGACCATGCAAGACCCGCTACTCCTGATACTATAGCAGAAGAAAAAGAAGTTCCACCCCAAGTAGGTATATATGGAGGATCAATTAAAGCACCAGGTGTGATGTTATAAATGGGTAGAGCCGGAGCCGCTAAATCCACATTATTCCAACTAGAAGAAATCCAGAGAGTATCGTCTAAGTTGGTTCCTGAAACCGCTATAACATTACTGGCAAAATCAGGACAAATAACACCTGAGTTGCCGCTATTTCCCCTAGCAGCTACAGTAAGTAGTCCACTATCCCAAGCTAAATTTAAAGCATCAAACTCGGATTGAGCAAGCCCGGTACAAGATCTGCCGAAACTCAAGTTAAGAACTACTTTTTGAGTCGGATTACTAAGAGCATAATTTACTGCAAATAAAATACCCTCTACAATATCATCGAGGCCAGCAGAACCAGCATCACTGTAAACCCTTATAGGCAATATGGAACAGCCCCAGCATACTCCAGCAACCCCAACACCATTATTCGTGTCAGCCGCCGCTGTACCTGTTACACCGGTTCCATGACCATTGTTATCAGTTAAATCTGGATTGCAATTGTTATGGTCAAAATCAATGCCTGAGGTATTGCAACCAGGGAGTATTTTTCCACCGATTAAATCTTCGTGAGTAACATCGAAACCAGTATCCACAACAGCAATAACTACGTCGGGATGACCAGTTTGGAGATCCCAAGCCTGTGGAGCCTGGAAAACATCAAAATATAACTGGCTGCTAAAGAGTGGGTCGTTAGGAATGGCGAGTGGTTCATAATAGTAGTTCTTCTCTACATATTCAACATCCGGATCCTGTGAAAGCTCTTGCTCAAGAGCCTCTAGGTTTTCAGGCGCTACTTCAAGGACTTCTAAACCTAATTCAGGTATTTCCTTTACCTTTTTACCCTTATGTGCTGTACGTGACTGAACATCAACGGAATTTGCGCCTTCCTTATATTTTATTATAAGCTGGTCAGGTGCATAATCACCCTGAGCCAATACATTTTGAACACAAAAAAACATTCCGAACATAACTAAAAATGTTGCTAATACTACCTGCGTAATCTTTATTCCTTTCGTTACATAAATCATTATATAAAGCCTCCTTTAAAAAAAATAAACAATCTAACACACAGCTAAATACTCGCTAACACACAGCTAAATACTCAATATCTGAATTAGATATAATAATAATTGCCGTATGAGCATCCGATGATTTTAGACGAACGGTCAATAAAAGTCAATTACCCCATCAACACTTATTAATCCCTTTGTTATCAGGTTATATTCTACTTCACCTTATTCACTTTTGCACCCAAATGGATTTCTTGACTTAGCTATGGGACAGCGTTAAATTGTTTACAAGATGGGAATCAAAAAGCTATATATAGAAACATACGGATGTCAGATGAATGAGTATGATTCTGATAGAATCAAGAACGCTATTGACGCTGAACCAACAGATGATCCGAAGAAAGCCGATATCATTATAGTTAATACCTGCGCAATCAGAGACAAAGCGGACCAAAAAGCCTTTAGTAGTTTAGGTAAGTATAAGCATATAAAGGCAAATAACCCTGATGCGATAGTGGGCATTGCGGGATGTGTGGCACAACTCTACGGGGAGAAGCTCTTAAAAAAGATCCCTCACCTTGACTTCGTCCTTGGAACAAGATCAATACCCAAACTTCCCGAGATTATTTCTAAAATTGAAAGAGACAAGAGAAGGACTGTTGAAACCTCATACGACTTAGAAGAACTATTTGAAGTTGAGCCCTATCATAAAGAGGGAAAAGCCACTGCTTTTGTATCGGTTCAGCAGGGATGCAACAAAAGATGCACTTACTGCATTGTCCCTCAAGTAAGAGGTGATGAAGTGAACAGGCCGCTCAATGATATACTGAGAGAAACCACGAACCTTGTTAATAAAGGTGTTAGGGAAATCACCTTTATTGGCCAGACAGTTAACTCCTGGAAACACGACGGCAATAAATTTGGAGATCTGATTAGAGCGGCAGGAGATGTAGAAGGCCTAGAAAGGATAAGATTCACTACTTCTTATCCAAGAGACATTACTAAAAGAATGATAGATGCAATGAAGGATGTACCGCAAGTTTGCCATCATCTGCACCTCCCTGTTCAATCAGGGTCAAACAATGTCCTTAGCAATATGAAGAGGACGTATACCAGAGAGTGGTATGTTGATACAATATTGAGACTAAAAGACGCCATTCCCGATATAACTATATCCACAGATATTATTATCGGCTTTCCAGGTGAAACGCATCGGGATTTTGAAGATACAATGTCTCTTATGAAAGAAATAGAGTTTGAAAGCTCATACTCTTTTAAATTCTCACCGCGCCCGGGAACTGTGGCCGCTGAATATGCGGAAGAAGAAACGGTGAAAGCTGATATTGCAAGCGCCAGATTATCCGAGCTTCAAGCGTTTCAGAAAGATATTACAGAAAAAAAGAATCTAAGCAGGGTTGGCCAAATAGAGAAAGTATTAGTTGAAGGTGAGAGCCGAAATGATCCGGATGTCTTATCTGGCAGAACAGATCATAATAGAATCTTAAACTTCAATGGCGCTAAAGATCTTGTAGGAAAAACAGTTAAGGTAAAAGTTACAGAGGGACTTTTGAACTCTCTTAGGGGAGAGTTGGTAGTATAATACAGACAGGAGGTGATATATGTTTTTGCAAATGAAAGTAACCGGCATAGCACTTGACCCTTTTACAAACAGTCCGATTGTAATCTTAAAAGATTCTACAAATGAAAAAACCCTTCCCATCTGGATTGGCTTTATGGAAGCAAGCTCTATTGCTATGGAGCTTGAAAAGACCCCGCGCAGCCGGCCTATAACCCATGATCTTGTAAAGAATTTAATAGAAAAACTGGGATTCTTAGTTTCGAAAATTGAAGTCACCGATCTTCGCAACGATACCTTCTACGCATCAATGCACCTAACGAAAGAAACCGAGGAATACGTACTTGACGCTAGACCAAGCGACGCAATCGCAATTGCTTTGAGGACCGATTCACCTATATTCGTGAACGAAGAGGTCTTGGAGAAATCTAAGAATATAGGAATTGACGAAGATAAAGATAAACTGGACAAACTTTTAGAAGACCTGCCTGAAGGAGAGTTCGGCAAATATAAGATGTAGTCATTAAAAGCATTACACCTTTCTAAACTATTACTCTTACTCTAAGTGAGCAATGAGTTTTCATAACTGTAGAATTTCCAGAGTAAAATCCAAAAACATTTCTATTAGGAATTACAGAAAATTATTCAGGTAGAATATGCGCCATGTCTAATGAAAAAACTATTACTGTTGTAGGTGGTGGGCTTGCAGGTTCTGAAGCAGCTCATCAGATAGCAAAGCTCGGAATAAAGGTCAAATTAGTAGAAATGAGGCCTGTGAAAATATCCCCTGCACACAACTCTGACAACCTCGGAGAGCTTGTATGCAGCAACTCTCTTAAGTCGGACTCTTTAGACAATGCAAGCGGAATACTTAAAGCAGAGATGAGGCAGCTCGGATCGCTAATTATCGAAGCCGCCGACAATAACCGAGTACCTGCAGGGAAAGCACTCGCAGTGGATCGGATTAAATTTGCACAATACATAACCGATCAGATAGAAAGTAACCCGCTAATAGATCTTGTCAGAGAAGAATTTGAAAAAATACCGGAGAATTTAGATTCTCCTTTAATTATTGCGAGCGGCCCTCTAACCTCAGAATCTCTATCAGAGAGCATAAAAAAGCTGTCCGACTCAGACCATCTTTATTTT
This sequence comes from Thermodesulfobacteriota bacterium, assembly GCA_040880385.1. Taxonomy (GTDB): domain Bacteria; phylum Desulfobacterota_D; class UBA1144; order Nemesobacterales; family UBA2774; genus CR02bin9. The sequence goes on from JBBDIN010000047.1 coordinate 36,637, forward strand.
TACGACTCCATATCTCCAATCATTGACTCTGAGAGTATTGATCACTCAATTGTCTATAAGGCGTCAAGATATGAGAATGGAGACCAAGAAGAAGGTGATTATCTAAACTGTCCATTAAATAGAGATCAATATTATGAACTTATAGATGAGCTTCTTACATCTGAAAAAATTGAAACGCGCGATTTTGAAAAAGGTCTTTATTTTGAAAGCTGTCTTCCGGTGGAAGTAATTGCAGAAAGGGGAAAGGACACTTTAAGATTTGGACCAGCCAAGCCTGTCGGACTTAAAGACCCTAGAACCGGGAAAATCCCATATGCAGTAGTTCAGCTTAGATGTGAGAACAAAGAAGCCTCGATGTACAACATTGTAGGGTTTCAGACCAAACTTAAATACCCTGAACAGAGAAGAGTCTTCAGAATGATTCCAGGATTAGAAAAAGCTGAATTTATGAGATATGGGAGCATGCACCGTAACACCTATATCAATTCCCCAAAACTTATGCGACCTAGCCTACAGGCAAGAAATAACGATATGCTCTTTTTCGCTGGACAAATACTTGGTGTGGAAGGATATGTTGAATCAAGCGCCATGGGAATCATTGCAGGAATAAATGCAGCAAAAGTAATGAAAGGCGAACCCCCGATAGTCCCCCCCAGGGAAACAGCACTAGGCTCACTCATAAAATATATAACCGATACACAAGTTAAGAGCTTTCAGCCGATGAATATCAATTTCGGGTTATTCCCGGCAGTTCAAGGGAAAATGCAAAAGACAGAAAAGAAAAAACTTATTGCCAAAAACGCATTACAATCTATATCAACCTTTATTTCTCAATAGATGGCATTGAAAACTAGAATTTTGATCGTGCCCACCTAAGCTCCGGCAATAATTGTGTATTTTGTATTGAAAATACTTGACTTTTGATAGAAATTATAATAGTTTTAAGATTATGTACGGGCAGCAAGCAGAAATACGACTACCGGATAAAATATACTTCCGCATCGGGGAAGTAAGTGATTTCACGGACATAAAACCCTACGTGCTTAGGTACTGGGAAAGTGAGTTTGATGAAATTAACCCCATTAGAAGGAAATCCCAGAGGTTGTACGACAGGGATACTATTTATATAGTTATTAGAATAAAAAATATGCTGTATGAACAGAACTTCACAATTGCCGGAGCCAAGAAAAAGCTGAAAGAAGAAGCAAATCAAAAAAGAGTCAGCACTAAAGTAAATGTCTTACTTCACGAAATCCTAAGCGAACTTAAATCCATTAAACAAGAACTTGGCTAATTGCCCAATAGCATTTCCCATAATTTATTAATTCGAACATATAATCGGGGTGTAGCGCAGCTTGGTAGCGCATCGGTCTGGGGGACCGAGGGTCGCCGGTTCAAGTCCGGCCACCCCGACCACTTTTACCCTTTTCTTTGAAGAAGGGATTTAATCATGTATTTTGTATTGCTTGATTAAATCTATCCAATCTGTTGATATCAGAGCTTATGTCTAAACGAATCCTAATCTCAAACGACGACGGAATAAATTCAGAAGGTATTCATAAACTTCATGAGACCCTCAAAAAACTTGGCGAGGTATATGTCGTAGCGCCCGATAGAGATCAAAGCGCCGTGAGCCATTCCCTTACCCTCTTCCGCCCTCTTAGGCTGGATCAAATCTCAGAATTTGTATATACCGTAGACGGAACACCCACAGACTGCATTAACCTGGCAATAAACGGAATTCTAAGAAACAAGAAACCCGATTTAGTAGTCTCCGGAATAAATAAAGGGGAGAACCTTGGTGATGATATAACCTATTCAGGCACTGTTAGCGCCGCTATGGAGGGAACGCTTTTAGGAATACCCTCAATTGCCATATCACTTGTTGGAAGAAACGACTTTAATTTTGATTACGCCCTTCACCACACAGACCTAATTGTAAAATATGTTTTAGAAAATGGACTCCCTCAGGACACTTTGCTTAATGTGAATATCCCTAACGCCCCTGCTCACGAGATCGGGGGAATTAGAATTACAAAACAAGGGAAACGTCTATATGACGAGCCTATTGTAGAGAAAGTAGACCCCAGAGGCAAAAAGTACTACTGGATCGGCGGAAACGAGCTTGGGTTCTTGGATATAGAGAATTCAGACCTTGTGGCTGTAAAAGAGGGATATGTTTCTGTAACACCAATTGGTCTTGATCTTACAAACTTTGGCCATATTGATAAACTGAAAATAGACTTATTAGAGGAATAATATGTTTAGAAAACTTTATAATTGGGTGTTGGGCTGGGCTGACACTAAATATGGGGTACCAGCACTAGCAATTGTTTCATTTGCAGAATCTTCTTTTTTCCCAATCCCTCCCGATCCGCTTTTGATGGCTCTATCATTAGGTAAGCCTAAAAAAGCATTCTGGTACGCTTTTGTTTGCTCAGCAATGTCAGTCTTAGGAGGCATAACCGGATATTTCATTGGATGGGCACTATGGGATCTACTAAGCGGGTTCTTTTTCACATATGTATTCAGCCCTGAGGTGTTTGAATATGTAGGAGAGCAATATAAACAAAATGCCTTCCTAACAATCTTGGGTGCGGCGATAACACCAATTCCTTACAAAGTTTTTACAGTAACCGCTGGCGTCTTTCATATAAGCTTTTTATACCTAGTTATTGCCTCCGCAATTGGCCGTTCTGCCAGGTTTTTCATCGAAGCAGGGCTAATTTATTTCTTCGGCGAAAAAATAAGAAATTTTATAGACAAATACTTTAATCTGCTACTTATACTATTCTTTGTATTGATAGTACTTGCAGTTGTCATTATTAAATTACTATTAAAAAATTAGAATCACCAGAGCATCTATGCTAAGATAATAGGGAGGGATTAAATATGGGCGATTTTCATCAAACAGAAACAATATCGACTCTACACAGGCTCAAAAAAGATAATATTAAACAGCTCGAAGAGCAGTTAAATGAATTTTCCGAAACCCGCCCTATCGCGCTTGTGCTCCCATGCCTATATTCAGAGCTACAAAGAGTGGCTCTTAAGAATATTCTGGATAACCTAAAAGATGTTACTTACTTAAATGAAATCATAATAACCATTGGAAAGGCTAGCGAAGATGAGTTTAAACACGCTCAGGAATATTTCTCTATACTTCCGCAAAATTACAAACTAATATGGGATGACGGGGAAAGAATACAGTCCCTTTTTAACCTCTTAAAAGAAAATGGCCTTGATGTGGGGGAGCGCGGAAAAGGAAGAGCGGCATGGATTGCCTACGGCTATGTACTGGCAAGAGAAGAAAGTGAAGTAATAGCTCTTCATGATTGCGATGTTCTCACATATAACAGAGAGCTGCTTGCAAGACTTTGTTACCCAGTTGCAAACCCCAATATGGGTTATGAGTTTTGTAAAGGATATTATCCCAGAGTTACCGATAGGCTGTACGGAAGAGTAACGAGATTATTTATTTCACCTATTATAAGAGCTCTTAAGAAAATAGTAGGTCAATTACCATTTCTCGTTTACCTAGATAGTTTCAGGTACCCACTTGCGGGCGAGTTTTCTATGAGTGTTGATCTAGCTAGAATAAACCGCATACCTGCAGATTGGGGACTTGAAGTTGGGTCCCTAGCTGAGGTCTTTAGAAACGTCTCCATGAAAAGAATTTGCCAAGTAGATCTCGCTGATAACTATGAGCATAAACACCAGGAGGTCTCAGCACATGACGCTGATGGCGGGCTTCTTAAAATGTGTACGGATATATCTACATCACTTTTTACAACATTATCATCAGAAGGAGTTCAATTTTCAGAAAGTTTATTTAACACCCTTTTTGTAACTTATCTAAGAATAGCACAGGACACCATAAAGATGTATAACGATGATGCAGATATTAACGGTCTCTTTTTTGACAGACACGCGGAAGGACTCGCCGTTGAAACTTTTGTTCAAGGTATCAGAATAGCTAGTCAAAAGTTCCTAGAAGATCCTTTTGGATCTCCTCTGATTCCTAACTGGAGTAGGGTTACTTCAGCAATCCCGGACTTCCTGGACCAATTAGAACTTGCAGTTGAAGAAGACAATGCCTAAGTTTGTAATATTCTCAGACCTAGACGGCACACTCTTAGACAATGAAACTTATTGCTTTCAGGCTGCCACTCAGGCACTTGATCTTGTTGGGTCAAAAAATATACCTCTTGTATTATGTAGCAGTAAAACTCCTAAAGAAATTGAGCTGTATAAAAGACTACTAGATAATAATTGCCCATTTATCTCAGAAAACGGCGGGGGAATATTTATTCCCAACACCTACTTCTCAACAGAGTTTACATATGATAGAGAAGTGGATGGATATAAAGTAATTGACCTTGGAGCTTCCAGGGAGATACTTTCAGCTACACTAAGATCAATTAGTAAAGAAACAGGAATTCAAATAAGAGGATTTTCTGATATGACTGTTAGCGAAATTACGCATTTAACTGCTCTTGACAAAGATACGGCTAAACTTGCGATGGTGCGTGATCATAGTGAGCCTTTTATTATTCCTGAGGACGAAAAATATGCTGCAACTATTGAAGAACAAATTAATCTAAAAGGTTATAGGCATACTAGAGGCGGAAGATTTCATCATATACTAGGTGAAAATGATAAAGGTAAAGCGGTCAAGATACTGAGCAACCTATATAAATCAGAATTTGGAGATATTAAAACAGTAGCATTAGGTGATAGTCTTAATGATTTGCCGATGCTGAAAGCGGTTGATATCCCTATTTTAGTTCAGAAACCCGGCGGCAGCTATGATCCAAAGATTAAGATCTCAAACTTAATTTATGCTGATGGAATAGGCCCTTGCGGATGGAACTCCTCAATCTTGAAGCTGTTTATGAACCTTGGTTAAGATCCTGCTATTATTTGATAGTATTTAAAAGAGCCGGTGGTAAAATTATAAATGGTGAAGCAAATATATATTAGAAGAAGGAAAAGGCGCCGTAGAAGTACACTTATGCCCTATATTCTTGGGTCATCGGCGATTTTTATCCTATTTTTACTCTTTATTCACCTCTACCTGATAGACATAT
>JBBDIN010000048.1:0-41614 GCA_040880385.1 Thermodesulfobacteriota bacterium
CAAAAAAGCAGCATGGGCCTATATATCTCTTTACAGCAACTTTGGATTTCACTCAAATTGTATTGCTTGAAAGAAACCCCGGCCTCACAGCCGTATCCCCAACATGGACTGTTCTAACGACGGGTGGAGCACTACCTGAAGATTTACAAACAAATGTTCAAGCAGCTCTTGATCCAATGCTGGACAGTTTTATTACCGATTATAGAAAAGCCAATCCGAAATAGCTGTTACTAATATAATTTCTCAAATTTTTTATGTTAATTGAGTCCAATAAAAAGAGGGGTAAGCCGTTACCGATTTACCCCTCTAAGAGCACACTGTTATACATAGTACAACAACTGTATGTATTTCTTATTATTAGATAATATAAATCAAAAAAGTGATTTGGCAAGTAGTTTTTTTATAAAACTGAAAAATTGTAAGTAAAAGCAAATCCGGCTTTTTATACTAATTGTAAGATAATTGTCATTAACATCACCTTAATTTAAATCTAATATCGCATTAAAATATTAAGGGATATCTTCTTTGTATACCCTATCAACTCCGTGCTTTTAGGGGGCAACTCGATCTCAATCGGCTTGCCCTTTTTTTATTTAATATTTATCCTCAATGAAATTCTTGCTATTTTATGTTAGACCGTAAAAGGCAGATTTAGATTTATTTCATGTCTATTGTGTCTGCTGTAATATTCAGAAATATAGCTCTCAATTTATATGAACCTCTAAACTTAATTCTTATCCTATCAATACTTTTGCTTTTAACTATTCTGATTCTTCCTGGTTCTATTTCTTCATTATTTTGGTATTTGTCCAGTTTTGTATGAATTTTTATCCATTCAATCATATTTTTGATTTCCTGCCTTAGCTGAAATCTTCGATGTATACGTTCTTGATCATCTTTAGCAGATTTTAGAAATGAATATGCTTCTTTTATACTATCTTTCTGTTTGCTCAACTTTAGACGCTTTTCGGCTAAATTTTTGATTTCTTGTTCAAGTTTTTTATTTTTGGCTATTAACTTCTCTGAAGCGTCATGTTTCTCAGTAACTTTTTTTTCATATACTATTTTATTCTTTTCATCGTCTATACGACTAATTGTTTCTAACAAATTATCTATCTGAGAATCTAGATCACTCAATTTTAACATGTTTGCTGACATTTTATTTTCTTTTTCTTTTTTAAGTTTGGTAGTTGCATCCTCGTTTGGCAAAAATTTGTTAACATCCAGTTCTTCAAAGTTTTCAAAGAATATCTTCTCAAATTCGTTATAAGGTACGTGTCTAGCGTTACAAACCTTTAATTCTGTATGGACTTCTATCTTTGGTATTTTATGTGTCTTTCGTGTTATATCACGAATCATCTTGGCACCTACTATTGCTTCAATTTGTTCAGGATCTTGTTCTATAGGAATTTGGACTTTATTTTTTCTCTTTGCACTATCACAAACAAGATATTGCCAAACGTCTTTGCCAGTATGAAGGTAGACCATTGAACTTCCACATATTCCGCACTTAACAATATTTGTAAATAAGTTCTTGGCTTTATCTGTATTACCTCCTCCTGCATTGCCGGGGAATTTGCTGTTTTGTTCAATGATTTCTTGTACCCTATAAAATGTTCCTTCATCTATTATTTTCGGGTAGTAATTTTTTATAGGATCACCTACGGGTACTCGTTTTGATTTATAGACCTCTTCTCCTTCTTCTTTATTGGGTATTTCATGAGGTTGGAATTCGCCAATTACACTTCTGCTTCGAAGTATTTTATTTATGTATGCCTCACGCCAACCACCGGACTTATTACGACCTTTAATAGGTGGTTTCCATACATTAGGCTCTAGGTTTAATTCTTTTTCGATTTTATAACTTCCTTTCCCTTCGAGTCTTTTCTTAAAAATTAACTTTATTACGTCACATACTTCAGGTATCGGAACAAATTCTTCTTTCTTATCTGACCATTTCACCCATAGCGGACATCTTGTACTAAATCTCTTTATTTCATTATTGCTTAACTTCCTCCTTTTCTCTTTTGTTGCTTCTCTCACTCGAATAGATTTCTTGCGAGATTCATCATGTGCAGCAGACATCAATATAATGCTGATTAGAAGCTCTGTTGGATTTTTATCTATAATATCCTTATCGTATTGCCTTTTATCTTGTAATGTTACTATCTTGATTCCTTCTTTTATTAAGTTCAAAAACGATGTTAGAGCGTCACTCACTTTTTCACGAGATAGCCGGTCAAGATGCTCTACAATCAAGACAGAACCTTTAGGTATCTCTCTTTTATCAACTAGTTCAATGAATTTATTAAGTGCACCATCAATTCTATTAATGCCTTTATACCCTGATATACCTAAATCTTTGAACTTTTGACTTTCATCAAGTTTTAATCCAAGCTCCTTAGCAGCATATTCCTCCGCTTCCATCTCTTGGCGTCTGAGAGAATCCCCTTTCTCTTGCTCAGGAGTTGAAAAACGTATGTAACTGTATGCTTTTGGCTTGTTATCCATCGGTTTGAAGAGTTACCAGATAATAATATGTTTGTAATATTTATTTTAACCGTCGAATATTGTACGATCTCTTATAAATATATACAAAGGTATTTGTTTTATGTATCAACGCTTTAAACAACTATATTTTGACATATTGTACATTATTCAAGCTATTTATTCCTTTTTTAAGTTATCTAGAAATAAAGATAAGAAAGAGAAAGAAAAAATGACGAATTATCATGATGAGATTGATAATATTAAACTAATAAGAAATGGACTAATGCACCTAGAATGTGAATTGCTTCAAGATGATCCTAGCTGGCACAGAATAGCGAGAGAAGCACATCTAGTACTATACCGTTCTATGATAGAGGCTTTGAGAAGTACAGACAACATTGCGATTACGGGCAAGAAATCTAAAAATCGAGTGCATGTATATAAAATAGGTGTTAAACCATGGAAAAAGATTGAGAAGATTTCAGTTGATGGTTGTGAGAATGCATGGAAGTTTTCAATTCCAGAGTCTTTTGAACCAGAAAACGATACACATACAACTGAATCACTATCAGATGACCGGCTTATGGATGATTTTTTGGTACCATTTTATGACGCGTTAGCCATGATACAAGCAGAAAATTTTATGGAGACATTGGTTCACAGTAAGAAAGTTGCTGTATCAGATGAAGATATGCAAAAACTTGAGTTGCTACACGAATCAGTAAGAAACCCATATGAACATTTCGTTCCATGTACGCGTTTAACCCCTAAAAGACTTCTTTGTTCAGTTGCGAAACTTTGTATATCTCTTTCTAGAGAGTTGCTATTTGAATCAGGTAATGTTCATTTTTATATTGAAACCGAAAAAGAAGACATTGCTAATTTTATCAATCAAATCAGTAGTAAGCTTGAATGTAATTAATAGAGTAGAACCACTCTTTAAATAACTAATGCTTCAGTCTACCTGTCTATATTGTTCTAATATCTTATTGGCAGTTACTTCCCCACATTGATACTGGAGAGCTGACCGAGAACTCCAAAAACGCTCAGGAGCCACAAGATAACGGCAATGACCACGACGGCATTCAATATCGTCTTGATGGAACCCGCCATCGGGATGAAATTGTTGATGAGCCAGAGAAGAACACCAACTACGATAAGGACCACAACGACATGAATTAAAGGCATGATGTTACCTCCTTTTTAATTTGTTACGGGCGTCTCCTCTCATTTTGTTTCGTTAACTAAAAGCTATGATATAATACGCCCTCTTCCTAATCATTTTACACTCTTTTTGATGTTACCGCTATATGACTAACTATTCCTTATCAAATTTAAGCTCTCTTGCGCTCCCAATAATTCCAAAACCTTGCCTTACTTTTCCTCGACATTCTTTCTGTTTAACTCCTCTGGTAAACCGCTATCGCTTCCGCGTTTTATCATTCCTGCATGGCGGAGGGGGAAATCAGGTTCAGATTGAGAATCATCAGAGTCGTATATAGCTTTTTATCATATCCTCAAGCGAATCTGTAATTCGTTCCAGCTTTGTGCGAGCAAATCGATTTCCCAGATTTCTATGATATACATACCCGACCATAATATCTTGCGTGATCTCACCATAGAATATCGTAATATGATTTGTTTCTTCACCTAACGATACAGTAATTGATTTTCTATGCTTTGGAGTCTGTCGCGGAGAAGAGGTATTACTTCCAGCAGGTCTGCTCCGGCTCATAACCGGACCGATCATCGCTTTTTCCGCGGAATAACCGTCCCTAGACTATTCATATACAAGATTGTTTAATATTGTGTCAATTTTAGTTGAGAATATTTGCTCTATGCTGTCGCTCATTATTTATTCCCTTGTGTCTCCCCCGGTGGTCTCATTTAGAAACCGGCTCCCTTTATCCTCCGATCACTAAACTATTTATAGTTAACATATGCCATCCTCAGAGTAGAAAGCCGGGGCTAGAATCTTTAGTCCCGGGGATCATCGTGATTCTCAACGTACTCGAATAAGTCCCCCACTTGCAAATTTAGAGTCTTACATAACTTCACCATGGTTGATTGATCGATTCCTTTCCAATTCTCATGGTAATACTTGTTTATCGTGTAAGTAGAAAGCCCACTGATCCTGGCAAGCTCAACTTGAGGTATCCGTCTCTCACCAAGGATTCTTGATAAATAGCACTTAATTTTACCCATAATCCACTATCTCCTCTTTAAACTTAGCTATTTTAATACAAAATATATGTACATTAAATAGAAATGTCAAATAACGAGCAATATTTATTAGAAGTCCTATTGACAGAATATTTTATAGGTGCTAGTATATCTATTAAAGTACAATAAATTATGGAGACAGATATGACACTTATGGCTTGTATTATATTGGGTTTGGTGGCTGGTATCATTGCCAGTAAGATATTCAACAGAACCGGTGAAGGATTAATGTTTGATATTCTTTTAGGATTGTCGGCGCAAGGAGTTCCAATGGAAAGTAAAGTAACCAAGTGTTATGAGGTAAGAGAGGGTTTAACTAAATTCAAGATGTTGAATCATATGGTGGTGGCGATTGTAATCAGCATGGTGTTGCTGGTGGGAACAAGCTTACCGTCCAACGCACAGCAGCAAGAAACTCAGCAAAAACAGGTCGAGCAGCAGCTTGATGAGGAACAGCAGGTTCAGCAGAAAGAAGCTCAGAAGCAGATCAAGCAGGAAAAAAAGGCTGAACAAAGGCAGCAGAAACAGGCCGAGCAAAAGCAGGTCAAGCAACAAAAGGCTGAACAAAAGCAGCAAAGGGTAGAACAGCGACGTCTGTCACAGGAGCAACAGCAGAAGCTTATTAATCATCAGAAAGAGCTTCAGGCGCAGTATCGTAATGAACTGCAACAGCAGCAACGTCTCGAGGAACAGCGTATAGCACTGCTACAGAAACAAAAGCGTATGGCACAGTATCGTTTTCAGCAACAGTATTCAGAAGACATGCGTCAGCAGCAGAAACGTTTCCAGAATGAGCAGAACTACAATTACAATAATGATCCCTACTTCTACACGGCTCCGAATTATCGTTACTCTCGTAACGGCAGATACTACGAAACGAATCAATACGGTGCAGATCTGCTCAAGCAGGCTGTAAATTACGGCTATGCGCATGGATCCCGCGCCGGACAGGCGGATCGGGAGGATGGCTGGGGCTACAACTATAAAGGCTCTTATGCTTATCAGGATGCAAACTACGGATATAATGGTATGTACATGGACCAGAACGAGTACAACCACTACTTCCGCGAAGGATTCAGGCGCGGCTATGAAGATAGCTTCAATAGCCGCTATCAATATGGTAGCAACTCTGGAGGCAACTATTCTATTCTTGGGACCATTATGTCGCAGATCCTCAATTTCCAGTCGCTTGTCAATTGAAGTATAGGCACCGGGAATGTGGATAATTTGCCAGCTTTTGGCTTCTGAATATATTAGGAATAGTAGCGATAATAAGATAGATATTATAGGAGGTAAGTCAATGAGATCATTTAAAATATCTTGGAGGAGTCTTAGAGTATTATTGATGTTAGTGGGCATAACTTTTCTATTCAACCTCCCTGGTCTGGTGAGTTGTCATAGTTCTGTAGGTACAACTGCTAAAGGTGAATACAGTTGGATAAATAGTTAACAGAAAGTCGGGTTGGATTGGCTAAGAGTTCAAACTAAATTTATGAACAACTGGTAACAATCATTCTTTGGAAGAAGAAAAAAACATTTTAATAATTCATGATGAGGATAAAAAGGAAAATTCTCATGAAAAAAGTAACCGGAAATTTAAGTCTCATTATATGTATCGTACTTACGGTTGCGTTGATGAGCTGTGCAGGTAGCCGTACCAGAGAGAGTTCAGGGGAGTATGTGGACGATAGTGCTATCACCACAAAAGTTAAGTACGCGCTTTTGGCTGATCCGGACGTAAAAAGTCTTGATATAAGTGTGGAAACCTTCAAAGGGGTAGTTCAGCTAAGTGGTTTTGTCAACGATAAAGAACAAGCCCGTAAGGCAGTTGAGATTACACGTAGCGTCGACGGTGTTAAGTCAGTAACAAACAGTCTTATTGTGAAATAGGCCAAGAGATCTTATAGCAACACTGAATCTGATCCTGTAGCTCAATAAAACGGAGGTGATAAATAATGAATTGGGATCAAATAGAAGGAAGTTGGAAACAGCTAAAAGGTAAAGCCAAAGAGAAATGGGGAAAACTTACTGACGACGACATGGATGTTATAGAAGGTAAGCGTGATCAACTAGTTGGTAAGCTACAGGAAAAATACGGCTATACAAAAGAAAAAGCAGAAAAATTAGCAGATGAATGGTCTAAGGATGTTTAATCTTGTTTGACGGCCTAATAAGCCATACCTATTTATGCCCTTTCTTACACAGATTGAAAGATCGTAGGAAAGGGTCTAATTTTTATTGAGGGCAGGTGTTTAGATCTGAGTAGTTTTAATAGTGTTTTTTAAAATCAAATTTATTAAAGGAGTTAGCATATGTATAAATTTTTGGTATTAATAGCTATGTTTAGCGTTTTCTTTGTTGCAGGTTGCGATGAAACTCAGGACGCGTTTGTTGACGATATTTTAGATCCAGAGATGAGCAAATATGTTGCTATTGGTGACAGCTTAACTGCAGGTGTCCAGTCAGACGGAATAGTCAGGGATTTTCAAAAAAATAGCTTCCCAGCTCTCATTGCAAAGCAAATGGGTATTGATAATTTTGAGCAGCCTATTGTAGACTCTCCTGGAATTGGTTTTGAACCCGGCAAAACTCCTATAATGTTCATGAACGGTGAGATATTCCGCAATGATCTCGATGTTGATGAATTTGATCTTCTCTCAAACTTTTTTCTCACACGACCCTATGATAACCTAGGGCTTCCCGGTGCAGAGATTGTAGATGTCGCTTCTACAACAATGCTTTTATTTGAGGTAGTACTAAGAGGCTTAGGTACACAATTGGAGCAAGCAATAAGCCTTGATCCTGAATTGATTACATTGTGGATAGGAGGCAACGATGTGCTTGGATCTGCTAAAGCCGGAGGAGATTTTTCTAAAATAAGCTCAACAGAAAATTTTGAATCTGAATACAGAGATATTTTAATGCAGCTTAGCAATAAAACAGATGCTATGATAGTTACTGCAAACCTACCCAATGTTGCGGATATTTCATTTGTAATTTTCTTAGACAGAGTATTTAGAACTGTCCCAGAGTTGGAAATCATGACACCAGTACCCGTAATCTTTGACGAAGATTTTAACCCTATAGATTTCGGTGACGGCCTTTTTATCCCTATTCTTACTCAGGAAGATAATGTTGAGCATCTAACACAGGCAGCCCTCAATAGTTACAGAAATGGGACAGGGATACCCGATGAAGCTGCATTAATGGATATGGGATTTACAATGATGGAAGCAAGTGATATTGTAGTGAAAATGGAGATGTTTGGTCTGAGCCCTAGTGGTACTGAGCTGGCAGGTGATTTAACTCTTACCTTTGATGAAGGTGACGTGATTCAAGAGGCCGTTGAAAGTTTTAATTCAGTTATTTCCAATGTAGCAGGTGAATTTGGTGTGCCCGTTGTAAATATTAACGAAGCTTTGATGAGATTAAATAGTGAAGGCATTGATGGATTTACAAGCGATTTCGTTTTAATTGACCCAGTAAATACCGCCTACAGTTTAGACGGCATTCACCCCAATGACGCTGGATACGGTATTATAGCTAATCTATTCATAGAGAAAATTAACGAAGCTTTTGATATGAATATTCCACTTATTGATACAGAGCAATTTAGAGGTCAGTACTCAAACTAAGTTTTATTAAAGAAATAGCAAAGGAGGTATTTAATATGAATATATTTAGAAGTTTACTTTTAGTTTTACTTCTTGCCGTGTCTGTTGCAGGATTATCTGCCTGCCCAAATTCGGATGTTGGAGACGGACCTGCGGAGAATGCTGGTGAAAAGATGGATGATGCCGCTGAAGATGTGGGCGATATGATGGAAGACGTGGGTGACAAAGCAAAGGATGCTGTTGATTAAGTAGGCAATTTATCCTTTTTTTCAATATCAATTCTCTATAACTTAAAGATCACTTTTTATTTATACCTACCTAAAACTCTTAACCTTTGCCATTTTAAATATTTGTTCTGACTATATGTACACATATACAACTGTTAAAGTTTCTACAAATCTTAGAGTCACTTTTTTCTAATTCCTATGCAGATAAAGAGCAGCCGAAAGATGCAGCTGTTACAACAGAACAAAGTTCTGAAACTAATGAGTATGGTGACGTATCTGGAAAAGTGACGGGAATAGACGGAGACACCATCACTGTCAAGGATGAAGATGGCAGCATGCATAAAGTTAATGTTTCTGGATTTCAGGATATGCAAGAATTGCAAGTCGAGACTCTCGAAGAGGGAGACAGAGTAATTGTAATGTCAAGAAACGCCAAACCCTATGCTATCTCTAAAGTAGCAGAGGCTTGGACAGTAGATGTGGACATGCCAGACGTAGATATGCCCGATCTTGCAAATACAACTACTGTAAAGGGTAGAGTTACTGAAGTTGACGGCGACAAAATTAAGTTTAAGAGCAAAGAGGGCTCCATGCATTCTGTGAAGGTTACCGGTAAGCAGGATATGGCTGAGCTTCAGACTGAAACCATTGAAGTTGGTGACATCGTTATTGTTAAGGTTAGAGACGGAAAACCTTATGGTATCAATAAACATCTTGAAGCTTGGTCAGCTTCGGAGCAAGTAGAAGTAGAGACAGTAGTAGTAGACCCGGCATCTAACTAATAGTTACTTATATTTAGATAAAAATGAGTTCCTAGGGAAATATCCAAAGGGGAAATGGGACAATCTTTGAAGGAGGATATTCTATTTCCTCTTTATTTTTGATAGGAACTGGTTCATAATGAAAAAAGAAACGAATTCTCAGGAACTTTTTTTTAAGAAGATGTTAATCTAATCTAAAGGAGGCAAGAAACTATGTTAAGTTGGGCACTAGCTTTCTTAGTTTTAGCATTGATTGCTGCTTTTTTAGGTTTTAGTGGAATTGCAGGAGCATCAGCGGGTATAGCTAAGATTTTATTTGTCGTCTTCTTGGTTATTTTTGTAATTTCTCTAATTTTTGGGAGACGACCGCCTGCCTGAGATTATCTATTAATCATAATCAAGACTTGGTGAGTTAAAATCAGAGCGGCTTTTTGAATTTATTTAAAGAGCCGCTCTTTTCAATTAAACATTTCAATTTTCAGTAAACTTTATATATTTGTTACATAATCCTTTTGAACAATAACTAAATTTGACTCCATTGAGTTCAATATGAAATTTAAAGAAAGAATCATCAACATTTTAAAGGACCTTAAATCATTTTTGTGGTTTTTTCGTGCTCTTTGGTATAACGTCGGGTCAAGCTTCTGGTTCTTACCCGCTTTAATGGTTGCCTCTTCTATAGCTTTTTCCTTTATCATGATATACGTAGATGCCAATATTGTTAAAGTTAGCGGGATAGAATCTTTAGGCTGGATTTACGAAAACAAACCTGAAGGCGCACGTGCTCTTCTCTCAACTGTAGCAGGATCAATGATAACAGTGGCAGGTGTGGTTTTTTCAATAACAATTGTTGCATTAACCCTAGCCTCTACACAATATGGTCCAAGACTGCTTGGCAACTTTATGCGAGACAAGGGAAATCAAGTAGTACTTGGAACTTTCATTGCTACCTTCACTTACTGTTTATTGATATTGCGGACTATAAGAGGAGGGGAGGATAGCTCTTTTATTCCACATCTTTCTGTTACAATTGGGGTACTGTTTGCAATATTTAGTATCAGTGTTTTAATTTATTTTATTCACCATGCTGCAACATCTATACAAGCTTCAAATGTAATATCTGGAGTTAGCAAGAATCTTAAACATACTATTGATTTAACATTCCCCGAGAGAATAGGTCAAGGAAAAACAGAACTCCCAGATTGGTGGAAAACCCCTAATGAATTACCCCTGATTTCGAAGATGATTTATATTCAGTATTGGCATCTGAAAGTGGTTATCTGCGTACCATCGATAATATCGGAATACTTGATATTGCAATAGATGAAGATCTTATTTTAAAAGTAGAAAACTATCCGGGAGACTTTATTGTAAAAGGCAGCCCGATTGTTAGGATATGGCCTGCTAATAAAGTTGATACAGAAATCCAAAGTAAGATTAGAGGTACTTTATTAATTGGGAACCAACGTACAAGTGAGCAGGATACAGAATTTGCGATAGATCAGTTAGTAGAGATTGCCGTTAGATCTCTTTCCCCGGGAATTAATGACCCTTTTACAGCTATTATGTGTATTGATCATCTTTCTGTAGCACTCAGCAAAGTGGGAGATAGAGTAATTCCTTCAGTCTTTCGATATGATAAAAACAACAAATTAAGAGTTATAGCCAAACCAAAGACTTTTGATGATTTGATGAACTCTGCCTTTAACCAGATACGTCAATATGGAAGGACAAGTGTTTCTGTAACTATCCGTCTTCTTGAAAGCTTAATTGTCATTGCTTCCAATACAGATAGAGATAGGGATAAGAAGTCGATAAGACAGCATGCGGAAATGATAAAGAGAGGTAGCGATGAAGCATTGCCAGAGGAACTGGACAGAAAAGACGTTGATCAAAGATACATGCAGTTGATAGCTATATTAGATGGTAGAGGAGAGTCTATATAGTCGATAGTCATTATTTTCTGTAAAGTAGAATTTCTAATGATAACTAAATTAACTAACCAAACTATATTCTTGAAAGATTTTATTATCAATACTTCAATAATTGTAATATTCAGGGGTTCTAAGTGTATCTAATAACCCAGCTGATCGGTATAAGTCTTACATTCCACTATTATAAAATGTTCAAGAAAAGGCTAGTTGGATATGATTAATTTGAAAGTTGCGCTTAATTAAACGGGTAAAATCTTGTCTATTTAACTCTAATATTTTTGTTCGGAATGTGTCCACTAAGGGACCCCATACCGTACTCTCGTTCATTTCAGCTAGTAGATTGAACGGTTCTTGGTAATCATAACAGAGACTTACACCATCCCAAGTAACGTTCAGAAGTACTGTTTTGATAAGAAGCCTTCTTTCCTCATGTTCTGAACATTTGAATAACTCACTACTGTGTTGAGCAAGTTTAAGTATATAATCTACGGTTATATAGAAATCTTTGTCAACTTCATCAACTCTCTTTAATTTATCGTCAATTATCTGCAAATCGGAATCATACTGTTTCAATTTTGCTTCATAAATTTCCTTAGTAATGTAATCCACCACTTAAAGAAAGAGCCATAAGTAAAATACTTAACTAACACTGTGAGCAGTTGTAAGTTACGAGTTTAGAAGAATATCAACTGCTTCACTCAAATACTCAATCTTGTAATACATAACAAGATAAGCAAGTATCAGAAATTACTACAAAATAATCGAGTAAAATACTATATTAAACGTTGCATTGATCAATTATACTCAAACCTATTAAGAGAACATTTCTGATAATTTGGATAATTTTAAGGGAGGTCATTTCCACAATGAAAAGTTTTTTAACGTCAAGGTATCACTTACATACTGTTGTGATTTTATTACTTGCTTTAAACTTCGTAGCTTTGACAATGGTGGGAGGTTGTAACAATAACAACGGTAGTAGTAAAAGACCTGAAAATGAGCCTAATAACAGTTTTGAAGATTGCACTTTGGTCAGTTCCAATGTAGGAATACGGGGCAGTATTGATCCAGAGGGAGACGAAGATTATTTCTGTTTTGATGTCGAAGCTGGAACGATGGTTTCGGCAGATCTTATGCCAAACGGTGACCTCAATCCGATCCTTGAGTTATTCGGACCGGGTCCCGGATTTCCACTATTGGATGCGGGATCAACTTTTGTCGAATCTATTGTTGGCGTAGCCGGTAGATACTATGTAGTTGTGGGAGACATATCAGATAACGGTGGTTCAGATTATACATATATGTTATTTATAAGTTCTACTGGTCCGACACCTCCTCCAACGGTTTCACCAACGGCAAGCCCTACTCCGACACCAACAGCGCCACCTACGGGTATGCCGACCTTGCCTCCACCTACGGCAACACCAAGTCCAACTCCTACTCCAACTCCTACTCCGACAGCTACACCTACACCTAGTCCAACTCCCGCGCCTATGATACATGATGTAAGTATGATTGATAGCGAATTTATGCCTGCGGATATTACCATAACAGTTGGTGACACTGTAAGATGGACAAACAATGGATCATTGAATCACACTGCGCAAGATGATAATGATACTATATTTAATTCCAATGATGATTTCCCACTTCCATCTGGAATGACACCGGGTGATATGTTTGAATTTACATTCAATTCAGAAGCGGAAATCGACTATTTCTGTATTTTCCACGGTGGACCCGGAGGAATAGGAATGTCAGGAACAATAAAGGTTGAGCCATAAAAAGATAGATTAACGAAGAAGCTCATCTTTATTAACTATATCCCCATTTCTTGTCATACACAGGGAATGGGGATGTTTGTTTTGACTGACCTCTTGAATTTTTTTACGGAACAACGTATTTAATAAGTAACTTTGTTTGATGTTATTGAACATTAATACTTTATATGCAAAAAGCTGACCAGATCATTTGCGGGGCTGGGGAATATTAGAGTCTGATGAAAAGAATATTGCCGGTTGTAATCATAATTGTCATTATTCTGGGGCTTGGGTATTTCACGTTATCCAAATATGACGAATACCGGAGCGATAAAAGATTCTATGGCATTTATTACGGAAAAAATGCCCCGGACTTTACATTAAGGGACCAGGACAGCAACCCTGTCAGTCTTGATCAGTTCAAAGGAAAGGATGTATTGCTATCATTCGGATACACGAGCTGTCCCGATATATGCCCTACAACCCTCGCGAAGCTAAATAATATTATGGATCTACTAGAAGACTCCAAGCACAAGGTGCAAGTTCTATTCATTACAATCGATCCCGAAAGAGATACGGGGAAAAGACTAAAGGAATTCATTCCATACTTTAATGAAAATTTTATCGGCTTGACTGGAAATGAGGAAGATATAAGAAAAGTCGCAAATTCATATTCGGTATTTTATCAAAAATCTAATTCAGGTAATTCTGAAGCGTTCTATTTCATGGACCATACGCAAACTGTGTACCTGATAAATCAAAACGGAAAGCTGGTATTGATTTATCCCTTCGAGAATCTCTCTCCTGAGAAAATAGTTTCCGATATTAACAGAACTTTCCAAACAACAGATGGTTAGTAATTTGTCGTGTGGTTGTTTGTATAGATGTTTTAAAAAGGGGGGGAACAGAACTCAGATGAGAGGCTTGCGTCAGTAGGATCCCAAATATAATTACCATTTAAATTAATATAACCCATCTTGTGCTGCTGATAAACGCGGGCAAAACCATTTTTAAAGTTAGATGCTCCATCAAATTTGGGCTCAATAACTATTTTTCCTTTTTTGTTTATATATCCAACTTTATGATCCAGTGATACAAATGCTAGTTCTTCCGAAAAATCCGAGGCTCCGTCAAATCTGGGTTTAATTATCATTTCGCCGGTAGTATCGATGTAGCCGACTTTGTTGTTTACCGTAACTCTCGCCATTCCATCTGAAAAACTCCAAGCTTTCTGATATTTGGGTTCTATCACCATATTGCCGTGCTTGTCGATAAACCCATTTTTACCATTTAATTTAATAAGAGCAAGTCCTTCTTTAAAGTCGACAGCATAATCATATTCTGGCTTTATAACTAATTGGTTCTCTTTATTAATAAAACCATGCTTTCCGTCTACTGCCACACGCGCCAGACCTTCAGTGAAGCTCGATGCGCTACTCCAGGACAGCTGTATGACATATTCTCCCTCTTTGTTTATAAATCCCCTCGTGCCGTCGACCACAACCAGCGCGAGACCCTCCGAGAAATTATTTGCAATATCGAAAACCGGCTCAATTACCATATTGCCGCTTTTGTCGATGAACCCATACTTGCTGTTAATATTTACGACAGCCAACCCTTCGGAATATCCCCAGGTATTGTTAAAATCGTCCCTCGTAACCATTTTCCCGGTTTTATCGATGTAACCTCTTTTCCCGTTTATTACGACAAGAGCCATACCTTCTGAGAAATCGGTTGCCCCGTCAAAAACAGGCTCTATCACTATATCACCATTTCTATCTATATATCCGTACTTTGTTCCTATGAGTATACGTGCTAGGCTATCTGAAAATTCTGACGCAACATCAAATTTTGGAAGTATCTCAATATCACCCGAGGATTTTATAAATCCAACTTTCCCTTCAAGAACAACTGGCAACAGCTCTTCACTACTTGAGAGCGCGACATCATCTGCATTCTCCCTGCAGGATACTGCAAGGAATATGAAAAAACTGACCACTATAATGAGCTTATAGTCAATGTATTCAGCAATTCTCATAAAATATATTATACCATATTATCAGTTCTCAATAATGTTATATGCGGGAGTTTACTCATGTAATTAACCTTCGTGAATAGGGAGATAAATTAACCTAGGGGTTATGTCTGTACCATTTGAGTCCAGTTCTAGTAAAACTTCTCTATACAACTTCGTAATTTATCATCATCCCCTGATCCTCATGCTCTAGGTTATGGCAATGGAAGAGGTAGAGTTGTTCGCCGGGAAAATCCAAATCGAAACGGATAGCATATTTTACACTTTCTCCAGGCCAGACGAGAACCACATCCTTCCAACCCAAATCAGCCGGCATCCTACCCTGAGAGTCGATAGCCATATCGCTGACCTGCTGTGGGCTGTTAATGCGCTCAAGTATCTGGAACTGAAAAGCATGTATGTGAATAGGGTGGGGCATGGCAAGGGGCCCGTTCTGAATTGTCCAGATTTCTGTAGTATTCCTTTCTACTGTTATAGGCACTTGCTCCGGGTTGAATCTGAAGTTGTCAATAAACCAGGTGCCTTCAATAGGATTTGGCAGAGTAACTAATCTTTCGCCAGCGCCTATAGTATCAATGGGGACGATTTTGGAAAGTACAGCGGGAATCTGGCGGCTATAATTTGTTTCATTAGTTACTTTAAATTTCATTACAAAGAACTCTTCGCCGTTCATAAGAGTAGAGGGCTGGTTGAAGTCCAAGTCTATGAGAGCAGGGTCCATTGGGTCAAACTCAAGGCTCTTAAGATAGATGTCATCGCCCAGTTGATGTCCTCTGAAATCAACGAGTATATCTACCCTTTCGGCTACACCGATAAAGACCTCACTGGCTTCATATGGTTTGTCCAAGAGTCCTCCGTCGTTTCCTATGATATTAAACGGCAGTTTCACAGAGTCTTTAGTAATGGCAAGTCTGTAAGTTCTTGAGTTGGATGAATTAAGTATCCTGAGTCTATAGATTCTGGTATCAACATCCAGGAATGGTTTGATTGTATTGTTTACAAGTATTCTGTCTCCTAGTACCCCAATTGTTTGAATCATGGGGTTGATATCGAAAACGAGCTGCCCGTCTTCATCAAAGTTCCGGTCTTGCAGGTTTAAAGGTAATTCGGTTTGTCCTAGCTCAAGGTCAAGGGCGTTCCCAAGAGCATCGTCATTTTCATCCTCTACTATAAAAAAACTGCCGAGTCCAAAGTATGCCTGCTCTCCGACAAGTCTGTCCGGATGTGGATGATACCAATATGTAGCTGCTCTGTTTATAACCTGATAATTGTAATTATAGGAAGTGTTAGGAGAAATAGCATTATTAGGATGACCATCATTTACCTGATCCAATTTGAGCCCATGCCAGTGAATTATGGTTTCCTCATCCAATTCGTTAAACAATGTCGCATCTATGGCATCACCCTTTCTAAGTCTGAAAATCGGGTTATAAAAAATTCTATCCCCTGTATTTACTTCGTAAAGGTATGTAGAAGCTAGCTTGCCAGGTATTATTTCCGTTTCAGTTTCCTTGGGAGTAATTAGAAAAGGAGAGTCCGGATGAAACAAACCGTAAAGCCCCTGATCCTCGGGAACGAAGAGCTGATTAATAAAATCTTTAGGCGATCTGGGATCCAGATTCATGCCAGAACCTCCACCGCCATTACCATTGCTGTCGCAAGAATTGAAAACTATTCCTCCGCCTCCCACGGCAAGGTATGTCCCTCCCAAGCTTATTAGCTTTACAAAATCTCTTCTCTTCATGACAAAAGTCTTCCTCCTCATTAATTTGACTCAATAATTTAGGATCAGGGTCAATAGTAACACACTGAGTATAAAATCTATGTTATATACAAAAAACTTTAGATGACTTTAGTTTTTCTTTTCCTCCTGGCTTTTCGCATTGTCATTTTTACCCGGTATTACCTCTTCCTCCACTTTTACCTTATACATCATGGGCTTTCCTGTTTTGTAAAGTCTGAACCTTGCAAGCGCTTGCTCTTTTGAAGCTTCTGAAGCCTTTTCATCATAGGTGATTGTTATTTCATCGGGGGCCTTAAACCGTACTTCCGGTATATCGACATTTTCCTCTATATTCGTTGCAGTTAGTTCGCTAGTCATAGTAAACTGCTCTGTTGTCATCTTAAGCGGTATTTTGGCTTCAGTCCATATCCAGGTTTTTCTGTAATAAGGAGGATCGGTTTCTGCCTGGACTGCGGTCATGAAATTCTCCTCGGTTGGTTTTTCTCCGAATTCATATACATCGCATTTCCTGCCTAAGATTTCGCCAGTACCTGTTTTCTTGCCTAATCCGGAAATATCGAGGGAAACAATTCTTCTTCTGTCCATCCTTTCATGAAAGGCTTTTTTCTCCTCTATTGATAATTTGTCGTACTCAGGTTTGGTATGCCTAGTTGAGTTGTCAATTTTTATGCCGGTTCCATCCACAACATCGATATGATAAACATGATCAGGGAGAATTATCTGAATCCTTTCAACTTTCCCAGATGTTCTATCATCAGCCGGCAGGGCCATATTGATCGTCTTTGCAAATTTATCGCCCTCAATATAGACGGTTTCAGTACCCTCATAGGATTTTTTTTCGCCTCCAGGGTGTCCGTATTCAGTCTTGCCTTTATACTTGATTACTACGCTTTCAAACGGATAGTACTTTACGTAAGGATTAGGAAATTTTACATCGCTGCTCTGGCTGTCCTGCGCCTCAGCGTAGGGTGAATGAACAAGTAAGAGCATGTAACAGACCGCAAAGAATAAAAAACTCAAACTCTTTGGATATAATCGGGCAATATTAATATTAAACAAGGGAATAACCTCCGTACAATATTTTATCAAATAATACCGTTAAAGACTACACTTATATACAGCCAAAAAAAGAGGGGAGACTCTTTATAATTAAGTCTCCCCTCAATTATTTTCACTACAATTTTCGTTTACTAATGAGCCAGCGGATCCGGTCTATACTGTACTTTGAATACGAAACCCTGCTCCAGCTCTGTGTGGAGTATAGGATCTATACCGTAATCGACCCACCATGATCTGCCTTTCCAACTGCTTCCGTCGTCAATCCTTCCGTCCTGTCCTCTATGGAAGAATCCAACCGGATAAGGTACATAGGTTCTAACAAACTCTTCTGTATCTGGAAGGAATGTGATGATCGAATCGGATGCAGTTCCTGTGCAAACAACTGCATTTTCTCCGAGCCCTAAAATGTTGAACTGGTCGACCCATGTGTAATAGTGGTAATCAGTTCTTCTGTCCGGAATGCCTTTGTAGGTAGCGCCAGGGATCTCCCATAGAGTCCAGCCTTCTGCGCATTGTTCTCCAGTGCCGAAGGTCTGAGCGCATTGGCTGCGGTCAAATTTAGCAAGATGGGAACTTCCACCCAAGCAGGTCCATATGTTGCCTTCCGTATCAGAGTCCAAACCTCTCGGTCCGAAACCCGGAGCAGGTGGAGTGTAAACCTCAAACTTTTCAGATGCAGGATCAAATCTCATTATCCTGCCACGAGCTCCCGCTCCTAATTGGGCAGCCCAGATAGTCCCGTCGACGAAATTAGGAATGATTCCATAATTGAAGCCGGGTGCTGGAGTATCTGCTATGCCGTCGCCGTCTGAATCAACGACCATTCTCCACCATTCCTGCGCATCTCCTTCCGTCCCTTCAGGATCGTTCGGATCTAACATGTCAGGATATATCACGCCGAGATTAAAGAAATCTCCGCTTAGCCATAGGTCGCCGTTGAAATCAAACTGGAGATGGTGTGTGCCGAAGCAAGTATCGATCAGCACGAATTCTTGGGTATTTGTATCGTAATAACCCATCTGACGGTGTCCACCAAAAATGCCAGGGTCTCTTTCGAGGCAGAAATCCGGCAAGTTCTCAATACCCTCAGGACGTATCTGTGTGGTTATCCACACTTTGCCCGTATCGTCTAGCATAGGGTTGTGTGGGTTAGCAGCATTCTGATATGCTCCAGGGTAGGCTGTCGTTCCGCCCTCAGCTGGGCAGCCTAAAGTCGCAAATCCCGGCTGGTCGCACCAAGGTACGTTAAAGCCGTTTCGTGTCGGCACCTTAATCCTTGTCGTAGCATGAGTATTTGGATTAAGTTTTAACAGGTAGTCATTTCCAATATCTACGCCCCAAATTGGCTCGTTTGGATACATGGTTGGGTCACGTTTGTCTGTGGCAACCTCATCATGTGCATATGTAAAAAGATCTCCCCATTCCCACATCGTTAAAACAAAATTCCTTTCCTTTCCAGATGGTCTAGGAGGGGTAGGGGGTACTTCACCAGCTGCTATCCTTGCACCCCAGTCGCCTAACATTTCAGCCAGATTTTCTCTGCCTATTCCATTGGCAGTTCCGTTCATAGTACCCGCTTTTTTCCACCCGAAATCAAATGCTGCAGCATTCGGAAGCCTGGTATCCGGAGTACCGACCTGATGGCAAAGCTGGCAACCGAGTTTTGTTCTGTCTATTAAGTGGTCGCGTGTCACAAGCGATTCAGCCCAGCCATTCCCTTCAGGTCCAGTACCAGGAAAATCGCTGTTTGGCGGGAGCTCTATGATCGAGGCCCAATAATTAGCTGGGAAAATAGCTGCAGCCGCCTGAGGCGTGGGAGCCTGAACTCCTTCTAAATCCACCTCGTCACCAGGTGAAGCCTGGACCGGGTCAGAATCTACCAGACCGTAACCGCGAACCCATACATCATATGTCGCATTGGGAAGATCTGGTAAGACATAGTTTCCGTTCGAATCTGTTACGACTATCTTTATAAACCTGCCGGGTGCTCCGTCATTGGTCGAGACTCCAAAGCTCTCTGCAATAACCCAAACTCCAGCTTCAGTTGAGCCGTTGGTGGTAACATTTCCGCAGATGTCATCATTATCTCCGCATCTGGTAGTGCCACTGCCTCCTCCACTATTACTACATCCACCATAAATTAGAGGAAGCGTAAATATACAACAAAACATAATTAGAATAGTAATTACTCTCATACTCTCAACACCTCCTGTGTGTGTATAGTTCAAAGTGTTTTCCTGGATAATTTTTCCAATTCCACTCACTTGAACTATATAAAACGATTCTAATGTAGGGGATAGGTTAATGCTATAGATGTAACGTCAATATCTTTGTAGCGTTAAACATTACAGAAATGTAATAATTGCTACAATTATTTGTAGATGGTGTGTGCGATCTCAGCAGTAGGTGTTTGAGTCTAATAGTTACATAAATTAACTTGCAACTTTGTCTGCAATATTAACACTTACGAAGCAAAACCATTGTGTTTTATATATATTGGTATCTGCATTTTAAATAGCAGAAATATTAATTAAATGATTCCGAATTGAGTAATGAATCAATTCAGCGTCATTTTTCGTATTCATTTTCTCTAGGATTCTGACTCTATAGGTCCTAATCGTCTGTTCGCTTAAATATAATTCCTCAGCTATTTGTTTTATTGATTTCCCTGTTGCAATTAGGCACATGACTTGATATTCACGATCGGAGAGTTTGTAATGTGCCGGTTTTTCTTCATCGGCGTAAATATCAAACACCAACTTCTCGGCCAGTGACGGACTTACATATCTTCCACCTAAATGTATCTTCTTGACGGCTGAAACCAGATCATCAGGCATTGTATTTTTTGTGATAAATCCTGATGCGCCGGCTTTTAGTACCCTGAATGCTATCTGGTTCTCATCCAACACAGTTAAAATCAGTACAGGCAAATTGGATTTGAGCAATTTAATTTGCCTCAATACCTCAATACCATTCATATCTGGTAATTTAATATCCAGGATCAAAATATCCCATTTATTTTTGTTTATCTTTGATAATGCCTCTCTGGCATTTTCCGCTTCACCAAACTGGATATTTATCAGGCCCTCGGAAAGTATCTGCTTAACACCTTTTCTGATAACGGGATGATCATCCACAATAAGTACTTTCAATTTGGTTCTCCGTATAAGGGATGATAACTGTTACTGATGTTCCTTCATTAATATTGCTTTTTATAGTGAGTTCCCCGTTTAAAATATCTGTACGTTCCGTCATCCCCAATAAACCTAGAGAATCCATACTCGTGATAATATCTTCCTTCATTCCTTTTCCATTGTCATTTACAATAAGTACGAGGTCATTGCAGTATGATTGAAGTGTCACCTTTACTTCTGTAGCCTCTGCATGACGTATTATATTTGTAATTGCCTCCTGAAATATACGGAACAGAGTAGTTTTTACTTTTGAGTCCAGAACATGTTCATTAATTGAAGAATAAAAGTCGATATCAATATTGGTTTGGGACTTGATGTTGACTATTTGCCACTTAATTGCGGCTTCTAGGCCAAGCTTGTCAAGAACCTCGGGTCTCAGTCTGGCGCAGATACGCTTTACTGTTTCAAATGCATTATTTATTAAAACTGTAAAATCGTCTAATTTGTTTACTATATCTGCGTGTTGCTTATCTTCAGGGAGTTCGTAACCTTGTGTAAGTTTATTAAAACTCTTTTTCAGCCATGAGACATCAATGGTCATACCGGTTAACATCTGGGCAAAATCATCGTGAATCTCACGTGCCACTTCTGTCCTTTCTTCTTCCCTATAAAACACCAGGTGTTCTGTAAGTTTGCGGAGACTTTCACGGGATTCTTTCAATTTTTTACTTTGGCTTATGTCTATAACTGTTCCTTCATAATAAAGAAAGTTTCCGTCTTTGTCATTTACAGCCCTTATGCTTTCAATGACATTTATGACTGAGCCATCATTTTTTTGCCATATAGAATCAAGCTCGGATATCTTTGCATCCTTGTTAAGTAGTATTTTTTTTCCATTATACGGGATTTGGTTATCTATGAAGTCATTATGCGTAGGAGATTTTGAAATCATTTCTTCAAAAGATGAAAAACCCAGTAGACTTATAAGTGTGGAATTTGCCATTAATATTTTTCCATTTTCGGATTTTCGGTAAATACCAGTAGGAACATTCTCATACAATTCCCTGTATTTCTTTTCGCTCTCTTTTAGGTCATCATATAATTTTGCCTTGGATATTGCTATCGACAGGTGGTCAGTGATAGAAGTCAGAAGTTTGACTTCATGTTGATCGAACTTATGGTATTTGTAGCTTGCAAAATAGATAACACCAATAACGGTTTTCTCACTTTTAATTGGAACCCCAAGCACTCCGTGATGTCCTAGTTGCTTTCCGGCAGCTCCTACATCCTTTCTGTTCTGTATATTTTCTACATTGAGATGTTGGCCGTTATTAATAATTTTCCAAGTTATACCGATACCCTTTGGTATTCTGTATGCTTTGCTTATGTAGATTTGTGGAACATTACGTTGCGCTATCAGAACTGCTTCTTCACTTCTCGAGTCCAGCAGGTATAGAAAGGTCATATCAATATTTTCGAAAGTGGATATAATATCAAGAGCTATTTCATAAACTTCCTTTAGGTTAAGAGATTGGTGAACAGTTTTTACCACTCTGCATAAAATCTCCATATCCTTAACACGCTGCTCTAGACTACTGTCAAGTTTTCTTAACTCTTTGTGTTGCTCGAAAAGTTTACTTTTGAGCTCGGAATTGTCCGAAACATCTTTGAAATTCAAAATGATCTTTGTTTCTCCAGATGAAATTCTGTAAGGTTTTATAGTACAATCCCTGAGCATCCAATCTCCTTTTTTGGTTTTGAATCTGAAAGAAAATTGTGCTGTAGAGTAGTGCCTGAGTGAGTGTTCAAATATTGACTTCACAATAAATAAATCTTCGCTATGAATATACTCCATAAAACAACCATCTATAATATCCGATGGCTCATATGTTATGTGACATTTGGAGTTAGAACTTACTGATAGGAACCGACAATCTTTGTCTAGTTCACAAACAACTTCATTTGTAATATCCAACTGGCTTGCAAGCTTATTTTCAAAATCTTTCAGCTCATTCTGGTAGGATTTGTATTGCGATATTCTCTGAGCTGTTCCAGCAAGAGCTATTGGCTCACCACTTTCATTTCTAATGCAAACTGAGTTTAGTAATATAGGAATCTGGGTGCCGTCTTTATGTATAATCTCTTTTTCATATTCTACGGCTCGGTCATTATTTAATATCAGGTTAACTACCTGTTCGTCTATAACATGGAATTCCGGCGGTGTAAGTTCTTGGTACCTTTTAGTGAATAATTCATCTCTACTATATCCAGTTAATTCGAGCCAAGCATCGTTAACCTCGAGCATATAGCCATCTAAGCCGGCTATGCCGACAGCAATTGCGGAAGATTCGTATATCTTTTTAAAAAATTTTCCAGTCAAATTTGCCATATTTAAGAAGAATCCTTTAGCCTTAAAAAATAAAACCCACCTTATTTATAATTATAATCGGTCTAGCATTGTAATTGCAACTAAAAATATCTTTTAATGACATTTTGTTTTCATAAATACAGCTAATGCAAACATCTATATTCTGACACCAATTGATGTAACCTATACTAGATATGGGATTATAAATCACATGTAGATGCTAGTCTCAGTCTAACATTCATGAATGCCTATATTGTCCATATTCAGAATAAGAATATATACACTAATTTATTGTTCAGTTTTTTCTGTCTTAGAGAAGAATTTGCATATATCTGTTATTAGTGGCCATCTGCAATATTTGCACCTAATTAACCAACTTAATTATAATTCGTTATTAATGGGGAGCAGTATACAGTCAACCAAAGACATAAATTGATTAATCATATAGATAGGAATAGAATAGAAGCCATAGATAGACTATGAAATATAGAATATTCGGTGGTAAATCTTAACGGAAACCGTCGAATCCTGCGACTTTTTTAAAAATTGGGGTATTATATGTGATTTTACTAGAAAACTGTTCTAAGCAGGTGAAATATGGAATGCAATTCTTAATAGGAGGATAATTACAACAAAACATTAGATGGGTCAAATTATCGAGTAGAAGCGTTCTAAGAAAAGAAAATATTAGGTTGGTAAAAATAGTTGAACTGTAAAGTTCGACCATCGTTAACTTATAAATACTTAGAACTTCTTATAAAAACTTTTTATTTATATATACTGAATTAATCTATGAGCAATACTGAAATAGTATTTATAGCAGATCTGAATCAATATATTTCAATACTTAAAATTTATGGTGGCAGTTCTTAATATTTACACTTTGTTTTTTATATTCTCGGCTTTAGATAAACTTTAAATAGAATTTTATTGTTATCAACTCTCTCTATCAATCTGTGATTTTCTAATTGTTCTAGTATTGGTTTTATATTGGTTGGAGTTATATCAACCAATCTGCACAAATCTACTAGAGTGCAGTTACAGATATCCCATTTGCGATCAAGATAATTGCTTCCTTCTACTACTTCATACACATCCTTTGTGGCATAATCTAATTCTAAATCTTCTATCTCTATGTATAGCATGGCATTAAAGTGAGCGCTCATTCTCATTGATAAATATAATGCTTTTGCTCTTGGTTTTAGGTTTGCCCAGACACCACTATCAACTATGCACTTGTGGAAAGTGAAGTATTCACCTTCCCACTCTTCAATATAGTCTTTTCGAATAAAATTAACTGCATAAACATAAAAATGACGAGTACCTTGTGTCTGTTTATGTTTTTCTAAAAAAGGTTCGCCGATAAAAGATTTTTTTTCCAAATCCTTAATACCTTTTCTGACTGTGTTGACATCGATGCCAGCCATACTTGCTATATTTTTCTGAGATATTTGAAACCACTTGTTCTGTTCAAAATTTGATTGAAGACATAGGACTGGATAGATAGCAATTGAAGGTAAAGACATACAGAAGTCTTCGTCAAACTTTGGGAAGAAAAAAAATCGATTTGTATTGATATCTGCTGATTTCGGAAATTCAAATTCTTTTGGCTTGGTGTATATTTGGTTAAAAAGAAATTTTTGATGTTCTATTCTTTTCCTTTTACCTCTTTCAACATCGGCTTTTACTCTTTCTTTCCAATTAATTTTCATATTCTGCCCTCTTATTTTGATATCCTGCCCTAAATTTATTTAACTGGGGACACGCGGGGCAGGTCGCTTCAGCAGTGTAGCTAGTCACTACCTAGTCCCCAGATTTTATTCTATAGAGTTCGCTGAAACAAAACTTTCACTCACTAAGGAAAACGATTTTAATATCATTTACGCCTTGTTTTTTAGTTCAAATCACGTATTGACCATTAAAATCTCCTATATTGTCAAAAATGAAACTGTTACATTTATGTATCAATTACATTTTTCGTCTAACTCTTTTATCATAGTGTTAATTTGTATTGTGAATCTCTCTAACATCTTAATGATCTCATAATCTTCCTCGTCTCTAATTAAAGCTTCTTCATCAGTGTATTTCTCAATCAAAGGATTAGATGGATTTATATTCGGCAGTTTCTCAATCTTTTTCAGTCTATCGCTTATTAATTGATTCAGCCCTTTGAGTTCAATTATATACTTTTCCCGAATTGATATATCCTTTTGTTTTTTTAACAAATCTTGTACTACTTTGTCAGTAGTTTTGACTTCTCTGTTTCTAAATTGAATGGCTATTTTTACTAATTCTTTCTTTTTCACATCTACTTTCCCATTTACTCCTTCAAATAGGGCTTGACGTAAATCAACAGGAAAATCAGGACTGGTAATTACATATAAACAAGAAGGATTAAAATACTCAACCACCTCAGGATGTCCCATGCAGGCTCTATAAACTTTCATAAAGTTATGAGCTGTTTTTCTACAAAATTCGAAATTATTGTCAATCCAATTTTGGAACTCACCATGTCTGAGAATTGTTTTAAGCTCACATAATAACTTGCCTATCTCGAAAATATGATATTTAAATGCTTTGCATCTAATGAATAATTCTTCCCGAATCGCATCCACATAGTTTTCAACAAACTCCCTTTTCTCAAAATCATCTTTATATAATTCTTGTCTCTCATCCCTTAATCTTTTCGCTTCGAAAATTAGTTGTAATCCCGGTTCTGTTGTTCTATAATCGAGTACTTTCTTATTTTTTGTTATTGGATATATGTACATTATGCAAGCCTCCTTATATTTAGTGCCTCTACTTGACGATACAATTTTCTTTTTGAATTCCTTGGAACCCCAAGGATTCTTCTTTTCTTAACTTCATTTGTAGCAAATTCCTCTACTTGTTGTTCGGAATAAGCTAGGTAACATAGTTTTTCTATGTGCCAATTACCTTGACGCCCTCTAATTCTTTTAGGAAAAAACCTTCCTGTTACAACTCTATTCTGGATTTCTACTTCGAAAAATGGCACGTGATACACCTCCTTGTATGATGTTATTATGCAATAATGACAAGAAGTTGTACTATGTAATATGGTACGGAGTTGATAGGGTATGGAGAAGATAATATTCCCTGTTTGTTAATCCTATGTTAGATTTAAATTAAGAAGAAGTTAACATCAATTCTGTTTGTTCTTTACATTAATAAACCGTTTTTATCGTCATATATTATATTTCAGTCGCTTTAGGGTTGATAAGTTAGTCAAATTACATCGATACTACGCCCCCATATCTAAGAGGAGCCTAAATTTCTTACAAAATGAGAGTTTGCACTTTAGCCAGCGGGAGTTCAGGGAACTCACTATATATAGAGACTGAGAGTACAAAGGTATTGATTGATGCCGGTATTAGTATGAAGCAAATTAAACTCAGGCTTGAGACTATAGGTGTTGAACTATCAGATATAGACGCTGTAATTACCACACATGAACACTCAGACCACACACACGCTATTAAGAGATTAAATATTCCGACTTACGTAGCCTCAGCTACGACACATCTCTGGAAAGACACAGTCAATCAGCTTGAGGAATTTGAGAGTGATACAGCTTTTGCTATTAAAGACTTATTGGTGACCCCTTTTTCTGTCCCACATGACGCTCTGGATCCGGTGGGTTTTTCTATTGAATGCTCTAATAATATTAAAATTGGAATAGTGACAGATATAGGCTCAGTTACCACATTGGTAAAAGAAAGACTCAAGAATTCAGACATTTTATTAATTGAGTTTAATCACGATAGTGACATACTTCTTTATAGTCATTATCCCTGGGATTTGAAACAAAGAATTAAAGGACGTCTCGGCCATTTATCCAATACCCAGGCTGCTGAACTGTTAAATGAATTGTTCCATGAAGGTTTGAAACATGTGATTTTGGGGCATTTGAGTCAGGTTAATAATAGACCTGAGCTTGCTTTTCAGTCTGCCTCAAAAATAGTGAAAAAAAATGGTGCGGAATCCGAGGTCAGTGTTTCAGTCGCGCCCAGAAAAACCGTAGGGGAGGTACTGCAAATTTGATTACAAGATACTCAAGACCCGAGATGTCTTCTATATGGTCTGATGAATCCAAATATAAGAACTGGCTCCGTGTAGAGATAGCAGTGTGTGAAGCATGGGCGGAAAATGGAAGAATACCCAAAGAAGCTGTTGAAGAAATTAAAGCTCGCGCAGGGTTTGATGTGGATAGGATTGATGAGCTTGAAAAAGAGGTAAAGCATGATGTTATTGCCTTTCTTACTTCAGTATCAGAGCATGTAGGGGAGAATTCCAGGTTTATACACTTGGGACTTACTTCTTCGGATGTCTTAGATACGGCTTTAGCGCTTCAGCTAAAAGATGCGGCGGAATTGATCATTAAAGACTTAGTCTCTGTTTTGGATGTACTAAAAAGACGCGCATATGAACATAAAGATACGGTTATGATTGGAAGAACGCACGGAATTCATGCTGAGCCTAAGACCTTAGGGCTTGTTTTTGCATTATGGTATGACGAGATGAAGAGAAATTTAGAACGTATGCATAGGGCAAAAGATGTAATTAGTGTGGGTAAAATTTCTGGCGCTGTAGGCACTTTTGCCAATGTTCCACCTCACGTTGAAGAATTTGCATGTGAGAGATTGGGACTTAAAGCTGCTCCTATATCTACACAAATTGTTCAGCGCGATATTCATGCGGATTATTTCCTCACTCTTTCTATAGTAGCATCTACGATTGAAAAAATTGCATTAGAGGTAAGACATTTCCAAAGAACAGAGGTGCTTGAATTAGAAGAGCCTTTTGGAAAAGGACAAAAAGGTTCTTCAGCTATGCCTCACAAGAGAAACCCGATAATTTCAGAGAACCTATGCGGACTTTCAAGACTTGTCCGCTCTTATGCCATTTCAGCATTGGAAAACATCCCTCTTTGGCACGAGCGTGATATTAGTCACTCCTCCGTAGAAAGGGTTATAGGCCCTGACGGAACCATACTCCTTGATTACATGCTCGACAGGGTGCATTACCTCTTGGACGGTCTTCAGGTATATCCACAGAACATGGAAAAGAACATTTGGTTAACACGCGGGCTTGTCTTTTCACAGAAAGTCTTGTTAAAACTTATAGACAAGGGATTCTCTCGTGAAGATGCATATAAAATAGTACAGGATAACGCAATGGAAACTTGGAAAGGGACTCATGATTTC
Organism: Thermodesulfobacteriota bacterium; assembly: GCA_040880385.1. GTDB lineage: Bacteria > Desulfobacterota_D > UBA1144 > Nemesobacterales > UBA2774 > CR02bin9. The sequence continues at coordinate 28,575 of JBBDIN010000048.1, forward strand.
AAAGATCTACTCCTTAAAGATGAAAGCATAAAAAACTCATTAACCCCCCAAGAAATAGAGGAATGTTTTGATGTTAAGGCTGATCTCAAAAATATCGACGCCATATTTGAGAGGGTTTTTAATTAGCCGAAATTCAACAAATTTCGTTTAATTTCATGTAGTTGTATCATCCCTTATTTTTGTTGCTTTCTAAACATTCAGTGGTATAGTTTTAGCTAATCAAAACAGCTTTTAGAAAACAGGAGGCAAGTAATGAGAGTTAAATTTTTAGGAGCGGCAATACTAGCGCTATGCTTTTTCGTGGTTGGAAGTACTTCTTTTGCAGAAAAAATGTCAACGGATGAGGCTGCTAGGTTGCAGTCCTTCTTTATGAACAGATTTGGGACTACAGTTCCACCGGGAGCGGAAGTTACCGTAACCGGGTTTGAAGCGAGTCCGATAAAAGGATTTAAAGAAGGTGTTTTTTCACTTATCACTGATCGTGGAGATCAAGAACTCCCATTTATTATCAGTGACGACGGGAAATATGTTTTAATAGGCAAACCCACGAGTACAGAGGGCTTTGAGGCAACAGGGGTAAAGGGACTAAAACAAGGGAGTATCCCATACGGTCCTAATAGTGTTCCAGTTCTCGTAAGCGAAGACGGTCAGTCTTTAATGATAGGCGCAACTCTTGTGAGCACAAAGGATTTTAAAGAGTCAGGCTTTGCCGGGTTTAAAAAAGGTACAATCCAGGCAGGTAGAAATCAGGTTCCTCTGTTTATAATGGGCGATGCTCAATATGTAATTTTGGGGACAGATATTATAAACACCAAAGATTTTAAAGATACAGGGGTTGCTGGTCTGAAAAAGGGCTCAATAGGTGGCGGAAATCAGCAAGTACCTCTTTTTGTTAGCACAGACGGTAAATATATGATTTTAGGCACACCGGGACTCGGAGCAGATATACTGGACTCAACAATTGATCCTCACAAAGAAACTATGGAGAAAATATCTCTTGCTAACACTCCAACGAAAGGGACTAAAGACGCTCAGGTTACAGTAGTTGAATATTCTGATTTTCAGTGCCCATTTTGTCAAAAAGGAAAAGAGATGCTTCCTCAGATCTTAAAGGATTATGATGGTAAAGTTTCAATTTCTTATAAGCAGTACCCACTGCCAAACCATAATTGGGCTATGAAAGCTTCCATTGCTTCCCTTTGCGCTTATGAACAGGGAAATGATAAGTTCTGGGCTTTCCATGACAAGGTGTTTGATAATCAGAAGAAAATTACCTTAGAAGATGCTGATGCTACTTTTAACGGATATGCTAAAGAACTAGGATTAAACTTGAAAGAATTCGATAAATGTGTAGCGTCGGATGAAACTGCAGCAAAAGTAAAAGCTGATATGGCTGAAGCACAGGCAATCGGTGTTAACTCCACTCCTACTTTTGTAATAAATGGAATGAAAGTTCCTGGAGCTAACCCTCAGGGCGTCAAATCAGCAATCGATCTTAAATTGTCTGAAGGTTCATAAATAATTCAAATTAGAAAAATTTGCTGCACCTGCTCGTAAGCGATAAAAGTTTATGTTCAGGTGCAGTTTTTTATGTTTATTAGATTCTCTTTCCTTTGTTTAACTTGCTGTTAATTCGAATTATAAAGTAACATACTACTTAGGAACCAAAGATATAATATTGATACAGTCTCAAAATAATAAGCATCTTTGGCAGTAATTAGAGCATCAAATAAAATATCGAATAAAGATATAGATAATGCTGATCTTTTTGAAAATTCCACAAATGAGATATCTCAATCTAATATGAGAACTGACAATTACGAAGAAGAGTTTCTATCCTTTAACCTTGCGGGTTTAAACTCAAGAGCTTTAGCATTTTTAATAGACCTGGTTATAATCGCAATTATCTCTTTACTTGCATTTGGCGCAGCTATTTATTTATTGCAAGACACGAACCTAGATGCATTTGGATTAAAGCGAGTTTCCATGCCGATATATCTGCTTCTATTTTTTCTGGCATCCTCCTATTTTGTTATTCTTAATGGCTATGGGGGAAAAACTGTTGGTAAGATGTTAATGGGAATTAGAATAATTTCTGAGGAAGGCGGTTCAATTGGATTTTGGCAGTCGTTTGTAAGGTGGATTGGCTATTACATTTCAGGATCTTTCTTATTTCTTGGTTTTGTCTGGTCTATTTTTGATAAAAGCTCTCAATCTTGGCATGATAAAATTGCTGGGACTTATGTTGTAAAGGAATAAGATCTCGAAAGGAAAGATATATATGAATCATCTTCAAGATTTAAATAGTAAAATAACAAAAAATAAAGCCAAACTGGATTTGTGGATTAAAGACCAAATTAACAAAGTCTTTATTCCTCTTTATACCTCAGTTGATTTAAGAATCTCCGAGCATAAAATTGTGCCGGTTGATACTAACGTTTTTCCTGCTGGCTTTAACAATCTATCTGATACATTTAGAAACAGGGCATCTTCACTGTTTAAAGATTACTTTGACAGAGAATATCCGAAAATGAATAGCATTCTTCTTATCCCTGAGCTTCATACAAGAAATACTTTTTACTGGGAGAATATTTCGGTACTCAAATCAATACTTGAAGATGTTGGCTATAGGGTGGAAGTGGGAATAATTAGTGACGATGAGCTCCCGGAAGAGATGGAATTTGAAGCAGCTTCTGGAAACAAAGTAAAAGCTTATAGAGCGTTAAAAGATAATAATAGAGTTACTATTGCTAATTTAAACCCTGATCTCTTGCTCATAAACAACGACTTTTCCGAGCAATGCCCTAAGACTCTAAGAGATATAACGCAGCCTGTAGAGCCTCCTGTGGAAATTGGATGGCATACGAGGAAAAAAAGTATACATTTTGAATTTTATAATAAGCTTGCAAAAGAAGTAGCTCAGATTCTTGAAATCGATCCTTGGGTGATCTCAATTGATACAATAGATGATTATGGCGTTGATTTTGATAGTAGAGAAGATAGAGAAAAAATAGCCAAGGTTGCTGATTCGATGATTAATAGGTTAAAGATACAATATGAGGAAAGAGGAATATCGGAAGAACCGTATTTATTTATTAAGAGTAATTCCGGCACCTATGGAATGGCTGTAGTAAATGTGTCAAGTGGTGATGATGTAAGAGCTCTAAATTCTGATAAAAGAAAACGTATGAGGGTTAGCAAAGGGGGTAGTCCCGTTAGAGATGTGGTGCTTCAAGAGGGTATTCCCACATCACTTAAGTACGAATCAGACATTTCTGCCGAGCCGGTATTTTATCTGATTGATACCCAGGTTGCCGGAGGATTTCTGAGGCTGAATAAGAGCCGAAACACTTTAGAAAATCTAAACTCAAGAGGTATGGAATTTGCCCATATTGATCCATGCGATGAAGCTACACACGTAGAAGAAGTAGAAACCCTCTGCTCCCCAGCGCTCGAACTAGTTTCCCGAATTGCAACAATAGCCGCGGGATACGAAATAGAAAAGATTCTTGATGAAGGTGGATGTGTAGAAGAAGTTGCTTAAGTTAATCTAGTTCCATATATGAAATGCATATAGATCTCCCTTATTTCTCAGGCATAAGCATACTGCCTGTTCTCTTAGCCATATCTATAGTCCTTTTTAGAAGCACGGTATAAATAGGCTGTCCGCCTAGGCCCTGAGCTACGATTGTTGCCGTGAAACAGGTAAGAATTAACGGCAGTATCATCAGATAGTTCCCTGTCATCTCAATTGTTAACGCAATCCCGGTCAGTGGCGCTCTCACAGTTGCGCAGAAAAGCGCTGCCATACCGGCAACAGCAAATACTTCAGGTTGAACTACTAAATCAGGCAGCAAGAAATGCGCAAAATGTCCAAACCACATTCCGAATAATGTTCCCAATGCCAGCATAGGGGCAAAAATGCCTCCTATAGCTCCTGAACCATAACTAACCATGGTTGTTCCAAACCTTACTGCAAACAGTAACAGCATAATCATGACTGGTATAGAACCACTAAGAGCTTTTGGTATTACTACATAACCACCACCTACAGCGTCTGGGAAAAGCCATACAAGAGCACCTATCAACCCACCCACTATAAGTCCTGTCAAAGTAAAGGACCATCCGGTTAAATTAGAAAAGAAATTTAAAGTCCAAACTAGTAAGCGATTAAATACATAGCCGAAAAGTCCGAAAACGCCTCCAAATACAAGAAATAAAAATAATGAGGACAGCGGAGGTGTAGACAACATATTCATTGGTATAGCAAGTTCTTGCCCAACCATAAGTCTTAGTACTATATCAGCGGATGCTGAAGCAATTATTACAGCCTGAACCGTTAAAAAGTTGTACTTGAACTCTGGGCGCATCTCTTCCATAACAAAAAGTATTCCGGCAAGTGGGGCATTAAAAGCAGCGGAAAGACCTCCACCGGCGCCTGCAGCTATTAGAGCATGAGCATCGATTTTACTAACCTTAAATATATCGGCAATCATCTTTCCTATGTTTCCGCCGATCTGAATTGTCGGGCCCTCACGTCCCATTACCATTCCGCTTCCAAGAGACAGTAAGCCGCCGAAAAACTTAATAGGAATAACCCTTCTCCATCTAAGAGGTCTTATCTCTTCCAAACCGCCCTCAATTTCCTGCACACCACTGCCACCTGTTTCGGGGGCGAGTTTTCTAACCAATAAAAAAGCGATAAAGACCATTACACCTGAAAGAACTATCGAGCCGATTAGCGGCAATCCTGGTGTTACCTCCAGGAACTTGAAGAACATATCTTTTGCTGTAGCTATTTGAGCTAAAGCGATTTGAAAAAGTGCACCCACGCATCCAGTTAATGATCCAACGACCAGAGCCCATAGCAAAACAATTGAACTTCCCTTTTCAGTTGTCGAAAGTTTGGATAATACTTTGTTCAAACCACCATGATGAGAGGCGTTATTAGAATCCGGATTCATCCTACTCTCCAATAATTTATGAGGATAAGAGGTCGATAATCATTATCTAAGACATGTGTTCTATACAAGTTCGCCATTAAAGATAATTATCATTACAAATTTCTTTATGTGCAAGGGGAAATTATATTAAGAACAATATTTATAGTTTTGATCTGTTATGAGGAGTTGAAAGATCAAGTTCAGGCCCGGAGGGGACTATACCTGTCGGATTTATAGTCTTATGACTCTTAAAGTAGTGTTCTTTTATATGTTTGAAGTTTACTGTTTCTTGAACACCGGGGTATTGATAAAGCTCTCTAAGATAGTTGGATATGTGTGGGTATTCTTCAATCCTACGAAGGTTGCACTTAAAATGAGTGTAATAGACCGAGTCAAACCTGAGAAGTGTCGTGAATAAGCGCCAATCAGTTAGTGTTAATTTATCTCCGACAAGATATCGTTTCTTGCTGAGTATATTCTCAATTTGATCCAGAGTGCTAAACAAATTATTAAAGGCTTGTTCGTAGGCTTGCTGTGTTGTAGCAAACCCACATTTATATACACCGTTATTTATGTTGCGATATACAACTTCATTAATTTGATCAATTTCATCCCGTAATTCAGGTGGATAAAAGTCCTGTGTCGAATTTCCTAATTCATCAAATTCGGAGTTAAGCATAAGAATAATTTCTGATGATTCGTTATTAACAATTGTTTTCTTTTCTTTATCCCAAAGAACCGGAACCGTAACCCGCCCAGTGTAGTCTGGTTTAGCCGTTGTATAGATTTGGTGGAGATACTGAGAACCATTTAAGGAATCAGATATTGAACCCGGATAATCTGAGAACTCCCATCCGTTTTCTTCCATCAAAGGATCAACAATAGAAAGTGAAATCACCCCCTCCAGGTTCTTTAACTTTCTCAAGATCAGAGTGCGGTGAGCCCAGGGGCAAGCCAATGAGACATATAGATGATATCGGTTGGGTTCTGCTTTAAAGCCGGATGATCCGTCGGCGGTAACCCACTCTCTAAACTGGCTTTCCCGCCTTACAAAGCGCCCGCCAGTTGATTTGGTGTCGTACCACTTGTCCTGCCATTTACCTTCTACAAGCAATCCCATAAATTATAGACCTACCAGGCCGTAATATCTTTGTAAGCTATTATTTTTGTCGGTTTTATAGTCACAAGGAGCTCCCCTTTGACTGCATTTCGTTTTCCAAATGCTTCAGCCTCATGTTCTCCCATGTATCTTCCCCCTATACGAGTTGCTCAGAATAGTAGTTTTTCAGGATCTTCTGAGAATGTAACAGTTCCCTCTATTGTTACAAAAGAATAAGGTGGGGCTTGATCGTCAATGCTCAGGCTTACTCTTGGATCACGGCTCATATTTTTAGCTTTGACTGAGGCCTCCCCTGTCGTAAAAACTAAATTGTCTCCATCAAGGGTATACCATATTGGTACGACATGCGGGCGCCCGTCGTCTCTAACAGTAGCAAGCTTTCCGGTTTTTGTGCCCTGGAGCAGAAACTCCTTATATTCCTCTTTAGTCATTTTAGACATGAATAGATCTCCTCTGTATTTTATATGCACCTAAAACACCGAAGGATTCTGCTTAACTTGTTTTTGTGACTTGACTAGACTAGATTATTTACCAACTAGCAATTTCTTTTTTGGCAAGTTTGATCATTTTAACTACGTTTTTCTTGGCGGTGCCGCCGTGAGATTTCCTGCTCTCAATAGATCCATCTAATGTAATAAAGTTATAGAGGTCTTCTTCAAAAAGCTTGGAAAATTTCCGGAATTCTGAAATACCAAGATCCATAAGTTCAAGACCCTTTTCTTCAGCGTAGCTAACAATGTTCCCGGTAACTTCATGTGATTGTCTAAACGGCAGCCCTTTTCGGCTTAGATAATCGGCAACATCGGTAGCTGTGATAAACCCTTCATTTAGAGCCTTTTTCATATTATCATGTTTAAATTTGATCGAGTTTAACATCTCGGAAAGTACTTCCAGACATGCCTTTACCGTATCCACAGTATCAAACATTGGCTCCTTATCTTCCTGCATGTCGCGGTTGTATGAAAATGGCAGGCCTTTCATTATAGTTAGAATCGCTACCTGATTACCATATACTCTTCCTGTTTTCCCGCGGATTAGCTCTGCCATATCAGGGTTTCTTTTCTGAGGCATAATGCTTGAGCCGGTAGTGAACTCATCTCCCAGATCGACAAAGTCGAATTCCTTAGTAGACCAGAGGACGAACTCTTCTGAAATTCTACTGAGGTGCATCATTAAGGTTGCGGAAGTGGATATAAATTCTATGATAAAGTCTCTGTCACTGACAGTATCAATACTGTTGTCTGTAACGCCCGGAAAATCTAATAGCTTAGCTACAAGCTTCCGGTTAATTGGGAAAGTTGTTCCAGCCCCAGCCCCGGCTCCAAGTGGCATAACGTTTACTCTCTTTAAGCAATCTATATAGCGCGCCCGGTCGCGTTTTAACATTTCGTATAGAGCCATTAATTGGTGGGACAGAAGTATCGGCTGCCCTCTCTGAATATGAGTATATAGAGGGATCATGGCATCAATATTCTCCTCAGATAATTCGACCAAACGCCCCGAAATTATCTCGATAAGAGTTGTGATTTCCACTATTTCTTTTCTAAGGTAAAGACGCATATCAAGCGCAATCTGGTCGTTCCTGCTCCGTGCGGTATGAATTTTTCCGCCAACGTCCCCAATTTTTTCAATTAATCGTTTCTCAATATTAAGATGGATATCCTCAAACTCTACGCTAAATGGAAACTACCCCGCTTTGATATCGTTTTCTATTTGCTTAAGACCTTTTATGATTTTATCAGCCTCTTTTTTTAATATAATCCCTTCGTTAGCAAGCATTGTCGCATGCGCAATGCTTCCTTCAATGTCCTCTTTGTAAAGCCTCTGATCAAAGTCGATTGATGCCGAAAATTTCTCAGCTACTTTATGTGTACCTTTTTTGAATCTTCCGGCCCATGGTTTTTTTATCAATTTAAATCTCCTGTTAATCCCAATATATTACCAAGCTTTTCCAGATGATAGTAATTTTGCCTATTAAAACTTTATCATGTAGGAAGAATATATATAAGGGCACAGGATAAAAAGCGTTGATTTTTATATTGAAATATTCTTAGTCTAAAGAGACTTTAAAGCCGAAAGTGCTTCTTTGACATGTCCTTTATAGTTTAATTGGGAGGAGAATATATGGCGGACTATTCCTTTTTTATCAATAACATATGTGACCCTGCCCGGAACTATTCTGAGTGTTTTGGGCACCCCGTATTCTCTTCTAACATCATCATCGGGATCACTTAATAATGTGAAGGGTAGGTTGTTAGCTTCAGCAAACTCTTTGTGAGAATCTATAGAATCCGAACTAATTCCTATTAGTTCAGCATCGTAAATATTTTTGAATTCATCGAAGTTATCTCTGAAGTGACATACTTCTTTAGTGCATAGCATAGTGTTGTTTTTAGGATAGAAAAATAGAACTATTGGTTTTTTGCCAATGTAATCTTGAAGCTCTACAGCCTCATCCTTCTCGGAAAAAAGTGCGAAGTTTGGAGCCAAATCACCTACTTTTACAGATTCTGCCATTGCCGTATTCTCCAGATTTTTAATCTCTTATGAGTTAAGATACCTTAAAATTCAATTTAGCTTAGTGTGATTATTATATGTGTTGATTCTGAGTGAATAGTTATCAGCTCATCCCTTAATTCTTTAAGGTTTTGCGCGAGAACGCCAGTTGCAATATTTAGTATTGCACAGTCTTTTAGATACAAAGGCTGTATATTTTTGTTTTTAGAAGTCATAATTAGAGACGTAAGTATAGAGTCTTTTCTCCAATACTCAATTGTTTATTTGAATGTTTATTTGAAAAGATTTTTTGATCGGCAAATTTCTTTTAGGAGACAATATTATGGATGTTTTTAAGTGTGTTTCTACATTGAGCTCAATTAGAAGCTATATAAAAAAAGAAGTGCCCGAAGAAGTCATTATGGAAGTGCTAGAAGCGGGAAGGTTAGCCCCGAGCGCTCATAACGATCAGCCATGGCAGTTTATTCTGATAAGAGATAAAGCCAAACTGAATGATATGACAAAATATTGCATCAGCGGTAGTTTTATCTCCCAAGTTGATTTTGCAGTTGTTGTTGTAACTGATCCCTCTTCAAAATGGCATGAGATAGACAGCACGAGAGCAGTTCAGAATATGGCTTTAACGGCTTGGAGCAATAAACTCGGTACATGCTGGATCGGGAGACTTGAAAAAAAGGGTCTTATGGATTATTTAAACATTCCTCAGAATCTGAATATTCTGACAGTGCTTCCTTTCGGTTATTTTGATGAAAGATTAATAAATTCCGATAAGTTCAGAAAGGACCCAGAACAAGTATTCCATCTCGACAGTTTTGGTAATAGATTATAAATCTGTTTCTTTTCTATATGAAAGGTGATGATTTACCGCAATCCGTGATTATTATATCTACTAAATGCATCCCAACTTACTTCAGAGGTTAAATAAATGGATCAGTTATTGGAAAAGATAAAGAATTTTCTCCCGCAGGTAACGGATACGCTCGCTCTTGATGTGGTTACTACAGTACTCCTTCTTTTGGGAGTCATTCTATTCAAAACTATACTAGTTTGGATACTCTCTTCCCAAACACGCCTTCCTTTTGAGATAAGAAAAAGACGGGCTATTTATATAAGAAACATAATGATTTTAATTTTTATAGTGGGTGTGATTTTCATCTGGTCAAAGGAAATACATACTTTTGCAATCTCATTTGTGGCGTTAGCTTTTGCTATAGTATTCGCCTTTAAGGAAGTTATATCCAGCGCTAATTGGGAAATCTTCAGATCTGCCACCAATGCCTACACAGTGGGCGATTATATAGAAATTAACGGTATGAGGGGGGTTGTTCTCGACCATAACTTTTTATCGACTACAATACAAGAACTTGGACCGGGTAAGAGATCAAACCAGTTCTCTGGCCGCTCAATAACAATTCCGAACAGTACTTTTCTTGTATCGCCCTTGATTAACGAGTCATATATGAAGGATTACATTCTTCATACCTTGACGATTCCCATGTCGGCTGATGACAATTGGGAGAAAGCGGAAGAGATCTTACTAGAAGCCGCTAATAAAGAGTGTGAAGACTATCTGGAAAGTGCCCGAAAGCATTTTGACTCTCTTAGCTACAAGCTTAACTTAGGTCTTTCAGCAGTAGAGCCGATCGTAGCTATTGAAATTCCTGAGCCCAATAAAATTAACCTTATATTGAGGTTCCCGACGCCGTTTGCAAGAAAGTGGGTGAGAGAGCAGGCAATATTAAAAAGTTTTCTGAGACAATATAAATCAAACAAGCAGGTTGAATCGGAATAAAAAGTACTTAACTTTTTTGATAATCTAATAGTCTAAACTGCGGTATATATGAGTTCTTATCTCCACAGCTCTTAATGATTTTTACGGCATTTTCATCCTTTCTCAGCTTGATTTTATGCATTGCCTCATCAGATTTTGCGAAGAACTTGATCTTGAATTTCTTATCGTTCTTTTTCGAGCTTTTATAGATCAATTCTGAAATTTCCGATATGCCGGTTTCTTTTCTCAGATAATACTCTGCCGCCTGCACTTCGCTTGTGTGACAGGAGCGTCCTCGGTAGCTTGAAATATTTATATTCCCACTCTCGCATTGTGTAATCAACTCCTCAGCGACCTTGCCCTCTCTAATGCGGCCGTATACCAAACCATGTGGGAGGCATACAAAGGTTGAAGCGAATCTGTGTCCACCAATATGGTTAGCTTCCCAAGTCCGAGATCCGTATTTGCCCTTAGCCATATCCAGATATACAGGCATGCCAAATTTGCCGCAGCAAGTGTCATATTCTCCGTTAGTGCAAATGATATATATTTTTTCTTGAGACAGATTTTCGTTAGATTTTAGAATTTTCTTTATTTTTAGCGAAAGTAAGTCCTCGTAATCGTTAATACTAAATTCGTACAGCCTTGGATTTGCTTCATCGGATACTGCTACATAAAACTTAAGATCGTTGTCGGAGTTTTCCTGTTTTTTAATAAGTTGCAGGCGCGAATTGGATACTGATTTAAGCTCTTTATTAAGATGGGCTTTTACAGATTTTGGTATTTTGCTGTCTTTAAATGCGCTACCCGACCAGTGCCCTCTGTACTCAAGCATAATCCAGACATCCACCCTGGGCGCTGTCCCATACATCTCCTCATTTGCATTAAGCGAGCTTTCGAAACAAAGTATCTTGTTTTTAATTGGCATATTCTAATATTGTTGTTTAGTCTTTCGGCACTTAGTAGTATTTATTAAGGTGCAAATTATACCATGAAAAGGAATAAACATGAGTGATAAAGCAATTGGAATAGATATTGGTGGCACGAATCTAAGAGGCGCTCTGGTAGATAGTGAGGGGAATATACATAAAAGGATGAAAATTTTATCCCAAGCTGATCAGGGAATAGATAAACTCATCGATAATCTTGCTAATTTTATTGCTGATATTAGCAAAGGGGAGAAAGTAACCAATATAGGAGTAGGGATTCCGGGAATTATAGATTCTAAAAATGGGATAATTACTCAAGCTCCAAATATATCAAACGTTGATAACTACCCCTTAAGATCGGTGCTCAAAGAAAAGTTAGGACCTGATTTGAACATTGTTATAGAGAACGACTCGAATAGCGCGGCCTTGGGTGAGTGGTGGATTGGGGCATCAAAAGATGTAAATTCCATGATAATGCTTACTATGGGCACTGGTGTAGGGGGAGGGATTATTTTAGACGGCAATCTTTGGACCGGGGCTGATGGTATGGCGGGCGAAATAGGTCACATGACGATCTATCCTGATGGTGCCCGGTGTAACTGCGGGAACTATGGCTGTCTTGAGAGCTATGCTTCAGCTACAGCGATTAGAAGGATGGTAAAAGAGGGACTTCAAGATGGGAACTTAAATACAGTCTTGAGAGAAACTACTGAAAATGTGCATATTGAAGATATACCCAGGATTGTCATGGAAGCTGCAAGTTCAGGTGAGGAGTTCTCACTCAAAATTTGGAAAGAAGTTGGAGTAGCTTTGGGTATCGCGATCGCGAGCCTAGTCAATCTATTAAATATAGAGATGGTTGTTATAGGGGGCGGGGTTTCAAACGCTTGGGATTTATTTATAGATACCACTTACAAAGAAGCTCATAAAAGGGCGTTTCGCGCACCTATGGAAAGGGCAAAAATCGAAAGGGGACTACTCAGAGATGACGCGGGGATCTTGGGATCGGCATATTTAGTTCTGCACAGTAGCAGTTAGAAAGGGTTTTAAGACCATCTTGGTCTGAGAAGCTTCATCATTAGTACTTCGTTTTTCTTTTCTTTAACTTTAAATCTATCATCAATCCTAATACCGCCAAGCCACATTATCTCGCCCTTAGATATGAAAATCGGTACTCTCGATCTTAGAAACTGAGGCAATTTAATATCTGTAAAATAGTCCTGCAGCTTCTTGGACGAAGTCATGCCTAAAGGGGAAAACCGGTCGCCAGGTTTAAAATTTCTGGCTTCTATTGGGAAATCAATAGATTCAGTGTCAAAATATGCCACACTTTCATTGTTTTCATCGAGGGTGTCTGTTTTAAGAATCGAGACCTCAACCTCAAACTCTGGGAAGCTCCATTTCCCGGGAGATTGAATGCTATATTTGAATTCATGTTCCAGCTCAGACTTCTTGGTAATCAGAATCGTGTCATAACCCTTAACAATTACAATACCTTCTGGAATCTCAACTTCTCCGGACGTAGAATCGGATAACAAAAAATCATCTGTAGCGGTGATATGGATGGATGAAATATTTTTCAGACTTTTGGCAATTTTTTCTACCGCAAGCCTAAGTAATGAGAATCTTAATGATTTATCAATGGTTCTATAATGTTTTAAATTCCCGATCAGCTCTGATTTATTAGTACTGAATGTTTCTCCAAAATGCTTAAGTGCTTGCTTTGAGATAAACTCTTCTTCAGATCTTAATATGTCGGC
>JBBDIN010000049.1:0-6562 GCA_040880385.1 Thermodesulfobacteriota bacterium
TAGCGTAAAATTGCCGGCCGAATCCGTACAGCCTCCGGTGTCGCAGCAATTCGCAGGGGGATTGTTATTGGGCCCAAAAGGTGGACATGTATTGTTGGCCGCAAAACTACAGCCTGTTCTTGCCCAGAACCTCCCGCTGTTAAAATTGAGCGGTACCAAAACAGTTGCGGTAGTATTAGTGGCCATTTCCCAGCCGCCGAGGGTCGATTGGCTTTGACCGCCTACAGTTACTGACTGTACTTTAGGATTTGCACCGACCCATATAGTGTCTGAGCAGTTGTTGTTAATCGTGATTGTATGCGTGGATTGAGCAAAAGCAGTATTACTTTCTACATTTATCATTAAAGCCATAAATGAAGCAAGAAATAGTAGCGAGAACAGCTTTGTAACAGTTTTGAATTTCATCAAATCCTCCTAGATTGAGTACCTTACAAATATAATACCTTAATATTAATTAGTACGTAGATAGAGGGTCGGGTGGATGGATTGTCTTACTTGAAAATACAGAAAAGCCCGGGGAGCGGTTAGGCTCGCCAGGCTTTTGGTCGGATGGAGGATGGTATGGCATGCACACTGAGTGTGCTGGACTTTTTTAATTTTTATATTGAACTATATTGCGCTATTGCTGTTCAAAACCACTCCGAAAGCATAGTATGTATCTTTATACGTACTGTCTGACGATTCAGATTCATTTGTGTTTTGAACATGAAACGTATCTAAGAGGTTTTGAGCAACATAGCCGCCGCAGGCATCGTTATTCACTTCTGAATTTGCTTCCGAGTTTTGGGCTGGGACTTGAAAATAGAAAACACTAGTCTCTTCCTGTGATAATGGCAGAAAACTAATCCCAATTGCCATAACTGATATCAAAACTAAACTTCTCATTTTAGTGCCTCCTTTGTCAGCGTTTTGACCCGCTTTTTTTCGTGTTCGCTAGTTTAGTTGCATATGCAACGAGAAAGGATTCAGGGTTTTTGATAATATTTGCAATTGAGCTACTGTAGGGTTAATTAATCCCTTAATTATGGGAACCATAGGCAAGCCCCCTTCGATACCTCCACTTATATGATCTTATTCAATTAAGCCGCTATCTAAAAAAGTATAGGGTTATTGGGTTCTAACAGCTACTATTCTAGGCGCAAGCATGGCATATATAGACGGAACAGCCGTGAATGTTGCTCTGCCTGTTCTTCAGGAGCAGTTAGACGCGACAATCTCAAATATGCAGTGGGTAATTGAAGCCTATGCTCTATTCTTGGCTTCACTTATTTTAGTAGGCGGCGCTCTAGGTGACCGTTACGGTAGAAAGCTTATTTATGCAATTGGGATAGCTCTATTTGCTGTATCTTCTGTTCTTTGTGGATTATCTGAAAACGTAACAGAGCTTATATATTTCCGTGCGCTTCAAGGGGTAGGGGGCGCCATGATGATCCCAGGTAGTCTCGCAATAATAACCGTTTACTTTGATGAATCAGAGCGAGGAAGGGCCATAGGCACCTGGTCGGCATTTTCCGCAATTACTACTGCTCTTGGCCCTGTGCTTGGGGGATGGCTTATAGAAGAAGTGTCGTGGCGTTGGATATTTTTTATTAACGTTCCTATAGCAATCGTGGTTCTGAGTGTGCTGTTCTTGAGAGTGCCGGAATCAAAAGGCGAGCTTGCAAAGTGTAAGATCGATTACTGGGGGGCTGTACTGGCCACGGTAGGGCTAGGCGGGGTTGTTTATGGATTTATTGAATCTGCAGCATTGGGATTTGTTGATCCAATTGTTTTTGGATCACTAACAATAGGCGTGCTATCTCTAATAGCATTTGTCATTGTCGAGAATAGAGTTGAAGCGCCGATGATGCCTCTTAAGCTATTTCGTTCAAAGACATTTAGTGGGGCAAATTTAGTTACTTTGCTTATGTATGCTCCGTTGGGAGGAGTGCTCTTTTTCTTGCCCTTCGCAATGATACAAATTTTTGATTATACGGCAACAGGTGCAGGTGCATCATTCTTGCCTATTATAATTCTTCTATTTTTATTCTCTCGCTGGTCTGGCGGGTTAGTAGATAAATATGGAGCTAAACTCCCGCTTGTATTTGGGTCAACAATACAGGCAATAGGATATATTTTGTTTGCACTATTCGGCGGTGGAGGAAGTTATTTTCTGACCTTTTTCCCTGGTATGTTTGTTCTTGGTCTAGGGCTTGCGTTGAGCGTTGCTCCTCTTACAACAGCAGTCATGAACGCGGTAGATACAGCCTTTTCAGGGACTGCCTCAGGAATAAATAACGCTGTGTCCAGAGTGTCGGGACTGATTGCAATTGCAATACTAGGCATAGTGATGTTGTTCCTCTTTAGCTCGGGGATGGATTCCGGCATGCATCTACAAAGCATTCCCCAAGATGTCCAGGAGGCTTTCAAAGCGGAATATATCAACCTGGCTAATGCACAGATGCCAATTGGAATTGCCCCCGAAGTGGAACAAAAGCTGAAAAATCTTGTGGAAATCTCATATGTGAGCAGCTTTAATATATTAATGTATATAGCAGCAGCGCTTTCTCTACTAAGTGCACTTGTAGCATGGCTGATGGTTAGAGATGAAAAAAGATTTCAAAGTTAGATTATAAGGAGCTTTTATGAGCAATGAACAAATAAACGCCGACATGTCCAAGTTTGTATCTATGGATACCAATTCTATGAAGTGGCAGGAGAGCCCAAGTGGGACAGTCTGGAGGAAAAGACTCCATCTTGTTGTACCAAGCGAGGCCGGGCAGGTCACATCTTTAGTGATGTACGAGGCGAATGCTGATTTTCACGCTCACGCACATCCTGGAGGAGAAGAAATATTGGTACTTGGCGGAACTTTTTCTGATGAGCGCGGGGATTTTACAGCCGGCACCTATCTTCTTAACCCAGAGGGGTACGAGCACACTCCGTTTTCAAAAGACGGCGGTGTTCTTTTCGTTAAGCTCAAACAGTACCCGGGGGAAAGCAGAAGCCAAATAGTGGTTGAGACACAGAATAAAGAATGGATTGAATCAACTGTGCCGGGAGTTTCGATCAAAATGCTCTATTCAGAGCACAACTATCCTGAGGAAACGAGCCTACAAAAATGGAACGCTGGAGTATCACCTGGAAAGTTGTCTTACCCTCGGGGCGCAGAGATATTCATTCTAAAAGGAAGCATTCAAGATGAGTTTGGTTTACATAGCGAGATGAGCTGGCCCAGGTATCCGGCAGGAGCTGAGCATACTCCAAGTTCACCTGAGGGATGTGAGATTTATATAAAAAGGGGAGGCGTTTCTTCTCTTGATTCTGCTTAATATCGTTATCACCCACAGCCCGTATTTATCTATACGAGCTATGGGTAGTATCTTAGTCTAACTTCTAGAATTACTCTTCAGCTTTCAACTCTGCTGTGATATCCACAACTCCCGAACCCATTCCACTTACCGGAAAACCTAGCCTCTTCCCCTTCGCACTCATATCCAATTTGTTCATATCTACAGATCTTAGTGACATATTTTCATAAGAGCGATAGTAGAGGATTTTATTTGTTAGATCCTTTATCACAATCCACTGTGTGTAATCATGAAAAGTTTCTCCATTTTCAAAGTCTCTAACTAGCCCAATTGGTATATCCACGTTGTTTAAGATGTGCTCTGAGAGGTTTACTATGTCACCCGCGGTATCTCCTTTTTCAGATAGATATGCTATCGCAGCGGCTCTTACAAACCTAGAAGGAGGGGTCGGGTCGCCCGGGATGCCTTTGAGCCCGGTTCCCTGACCTGTACCTGCAAAACTTATACCGTCTATCACTGCCGGGGGAACATTCTCCGAATTTAGATCGACATAGTTCCTAAGGTTGGTTACGTGCCAATCGTACTTAGGCGAATTTGTCATAATTCCAACGCTCTCGAATATCTTAAGTCCTTCATCTGAGTATTCTATGACTATTCCTTGTCCATCAGCCTGATACACTGCATAGTGTACTGGCACAACTATGTTATTTAGAACTTCGAGCTGTTCTCCCCAAACCGTTAATTTAGGTAGTTCTTTTCTGACCTCTTCAATCGTGGCGAAGTTTTGCAAAATGTATAGCGGGAGGTCCAGATTTGAGATAGCTTTGGATTTGTTCTTCTTGGGCACTTCTGCAAACTTTGCTTCACCTGGGAAATAAAGCTCGCCAATAGATAGCCCGACTTCGTTAAATCCGTCAGTAGCTATATCCAGACCGAAGCCGTCTAAATAAATAACCCCATATTTCGAGGTCCACTTTTTGCCCTCACTACCGTCCGGAAGTTTGGAGATCCTTTTCTGACCCTTGGGTTGAACAATAACGTTAGAATTTAGTTTTTGAGCAAATTCCATGCTGCGTCCAATTACTACTGAGTTATCTTTTGATTTTAATCTGAACTCTGTGCAGGCGTTTGAGCTAAGCGGCACTATTGAAAATAGTATTAAAAAGATTGAAATATAGAGAAGCGCTGTTTTCATATGAGTCTCCTATGGTCTTGAATTTAGGAATAGAGAAATTGAAATACCCTCTCCATCCCTAATATAGGATACCTAAATTATTAAGATGCCGTCTTTAAGTTGACGGGTTGGAATGTTTTATAGATACAAATCTGGGAAGGCTGTAATTATTCAGGTAAAATTTTGTTCAATTAGTTACTCATATTAGTATCTCAAAACACGGACATAGAGAGGAGCAGAAATGACGGATTTATATAAAAATGAAGAAGAGGTCATGCAACGTAGTAAGAAATGGATCTCAGATTTTAATAATGGCGATGCTCAGGCATGTGTCGAAGCATACACGGCAGAGGCGATTATGAATGCAAAGCCCTTAGGGACCTATATCGGATTAGATCAAATTAAGGGTTTCTGGAAACCTTTTATCGAATCAGGGGCGGGAGAGCTTGAGTATAGTAATGTTACTTTGGCAACAGAGGATGAAAACACTGTTTTGTTGTCAGCTGATTGGAAGATGAACATCGGCCGTGGGATCATTACTCAAGAGAGATGGGTAAAACAGTCAGACGGCAAATGGTTAATAGAGTATGACGACTTTGAAGTCGAGGAACAGTACTAGAATAGCTCCTTATAGAATAAACGCCTAGGTGCAGAAAACTAAAAATATATTAAATAGATTGGTCCTTGCAGGGCTTTTACGCTTAAGCCGCAGACTCCTTTGTCTTAGGTTTGGATATGTGCAGCCCAACTAACCTAGCTACCATTATTGTCAAATATAGCTGGCCGGATAATGCTTCTAGAGATGCAAGAGAACGAGCCTGATCCGTTACCGCATGAATATCCCCATATCCGACGGTTGTAAGAGTTACGTAGCTGAAGAATAGAAAATCAGCCCCGCTATTAACAATCGTACCATCTGTATCTGCAAAAGAACCCGGATAAAGCATGTTAATAATTACATATAATGTAGCCCAGGTGAGCCCTATTAATAAATAAACGCATATTGATGCAGAAAGCATCTCAGCCGTTACATCCCGACTTTTAATTATATGTGTAAATATTCTATATGTAGTGTAGGCGAAAAGGAAGAATGCAAATAATATTTCGTCTTTTATCAACAGAGAATTGTCTATCGGAAAAATAGGGAACTTTAATAATAAAAGTAAAAACCAGGGAGCTGCCAAGATTAAAGCTATTATTGTGTGGCTCTTTTTATCTCCTACTGCAATTACAGACATTATCATTACAAAAGTTGCAAGCAAGCTTAATATGATCTGTCCACCCATATCTCCCTGTATATAAGGGTATGCTATTATCAAGAGTAAGAGTGCTTTTGTAAGATATAAGAATTTTCTTCTCCGAATTCGGTCAATTAATCTGAGAATAGTGTTATCTCCCTGATTTTGGGCTTTCGTCATAATTTCCTCCGTCTACTTTGTATTCTTATAGATTAATATAACAAGAATATCTCTAACTATATAGCAAAGTGTTTTAGGCTCATTCGTGCTTGTAGTATGAGAGATGAAAATATAGCCTGAATAATTGTAATCTGACTGTAATTAGGGCATAAATATATATATACCAATTAACTGCTGTAGAGGGAGATCCAATGAATTTATATAAGCTTTCATCCTATATTCTTGTGGTTTTCTTATTGCTTGGATTAAGCTGTTCCGGTGAAAGGGATGAACAAGGAGTTGGACACGGGGAGTCCTATGAATCTGCTGAGGATGTCGGCACTGTAGAAACAAATTCAGGACCTGAGCTTTGCGGCGGTATTGAGGGGCTTGAGTGTGGGGAGGGGCAATTTTGCGAACTTCCTGCCGGACAGTGCATGGTGGCAGACTCTCAAGGAACATGCGAATTTCAGCCGGAAATGTGTACTAAAGACTATAGGCCAGTTTGTGGGTGTGACGGAAGGAACTACGGGAACGACTGCGATCGTCGGAGTGCGGGCGTTCAAAAAGACTATGACGGTGAGTGTAAGAAAGACAGTTTGAGCGGAGACTGAAAATCAAATTGCAGTTCAAATTTGAGAGATAGATTTTTTTAACTTAACCTGTCCATTGTGGATTAATTGTATAGTTGGTTTGTAATT
>JBBDIN010000050.1:0-6554 GCA_040880385.1 Thermodesulfobacteriota bacterium
TAAGATAAGAGTAGCGTAAGGCAAAGATTAAATTACCCAGAGGGGGGATGATGAAAAAAGTAAATAGCTTCAAGTGTGCATTAGTGGTAATTTGTTGTGTTTTCTTTCTATTGGGTTGTGATAATAACTCATCTTCTGATTCTGCCGATACTAGATCCATTGACGGTTCGGGCAATAATTTACAAAATCCTTTAATGGGCGCAACTTTTACTCAACTTTTAAGGTATGTCTTCTCGGATTATGAAGATGGTATTTCAGAAATTCCTGAAGCAGGCAGACCTAGCGCGAGACTTGTAAGCAATATCGTTAACTCTCAAGACGGCTTGATACCTAATACCTTAAATGCAAGCGATTATATCTGGCAGTGGGGCCAGTTCTTAGATCACGATATCGATTTTACTAACGGCGCTACCCCTGCGGAGGCTGCCGATATAGCAGTTCCGCCCGCAGACCCGTACTTCGACCCATTTGATACCGGCACTGCAGTTATAACTTTTAATAGATCTGTATATGATACTTCTACAGGAACAGGAATTAACAATCCAAGACAGCAGATTAACACTATCACAACTTGGATAGACGCATCTAATGTGTACGGCTCAGATGTGGAGCGCGCCGTTACACTCAGGGCAAATGACGGCACAGGAAGACTAAATACAAGTGCCGGTAACTTACTTCCATTTAATACCGAGGGTCTGCCGAATGATGGAGGCGATGATGACCAATCTTTATTTTTAGCAGGAGACTTTAGAGCTAATGAACAAGTTGGTCTTACTTCGATGCATACTCTTTTTATGAGAGAGCATAACCGCTACGTTGTAGAGCTTAAGAGCCAAAACCCTGGCTTAAGCGGTGATGAACTGTATGAGAGGGGCCGCCAATTTGTAGGCGCTCTACTCCAGGCGATTACATATAATGAATTTTTACCTGCACTTTTAGGTCCCGGCGCAATCTCCGCATATAGCGGATACAATCCGAATGTAGATGCTTCGATAGGAAATATTTTTTCTACAGGAGCTTACAGATTTGGGCACAGCATGTTAAGCCCACAGATACTTAGATTAGATCAGAACTTAAATGTAATCCCTGAGGGCAATCTCCCTCTTTTGGATGCATTTTTCTCCCCTGAGCTGATAACTGATCAGGGGGGTATTGATCCTATGCTTAGAGGGCTCGCTAAACAGGTTGCAGAGCGTCTAGATCCTTTTGTTGTAGATGATGTCCGCAACTTTCTTTTTGGCCCCCCCGGAGCGGGAGGCTTTGACCTTGCAGCCCTTAATATACAAAGGGGTAGAGATCATGGGCTTCCAAAGTACAATGACGTAAGAGAGCAGATGGGTCTATCTAGGGCACAGAGTTTTCAAGATATTAGCTCTGATCCAGATATACAGATGAGGCTTCTTGATGCATATGGGAATGTAGATAATATTGATCTCTGGCCGGGTGGATTGGCAGAGGATCCGGTTTTCGGATCACATCTGGGAGAGCTTTTTCATTTAATAATAAAAGTGCAGTTTGAGGCTCTTAGAGATGGGGATCGTTTCTGGTATGAACGTAAACTTAAAGCAACCGAACTTAGTGAAGTAGAAGCTACAAGCTTAGCTGATGTAATTAGAAGAAATACTAATATTGGCAGCGAATTACAAGACGACGTCTTCCATGTTCAGTAACTTGTTCTAAATATAGTCTTTTCTAATATGCGGTTTCAGGCTCAGGTTCGTATGGGGTGCTTTCATTAGAAATGCACTCTACTTCGCATTCAGAGAGATTAAGCAAGTTCACCAAGGTGGCCTTTAGGCAAGTAATGGGGCTTTCTGAAAACGAAACTTTATCTTCAGGTTTAATGCCTTCACATTTTGTGAGCATCTTATAAGGCTTTTCTCCGATAATAACATAATTATCTTTGATAGCTGTAACTGTATATTCGCCCCCGCTCTGAGCGAATGTGTTAACGGATAGTGCAGAAAAAACTATTAGAGCTGTAATGAGGATTTTCAAGATAAATCCCTCCTTGGTTTAATACATACCCAGTATACTTAATTCCTGCCAATAGCTCAATTAGTTTTTAGAGATAAAGGGAGCTATTTTGATAAACTTTCATTGAGTCCGCTTGCCTGAATTCGTTCAATGAAGTTTGATAGTTCCTTGAGCTCTTTGCTGTTAAATTTACAGAGAAAATTCTCCCTTACTACCTTTTCATAAACAGGCCACATTTTTTTCCTTAGCTTCCTTCCTTTCTCTGTAATTGCTGCTGTGATACCCCTGCCGTCATTAGGGCATTGGCCCCTAACGACAAGCCCTTCTTCCTCAAGTCTCTGAGCCAGCCTGGTTACATTGTACTTATCCAAGAGGACACGTTTCCCTAAATCGTTTAATCTTAGTATCCCCCCATCTGTGCGCTCAAGCTCCCACAGCACATCGTACCAGCCTAGTGATGGAAATCCTTGCTTCTTTAGCTCTAGCTCAACTTTATCGATTAGGGTCTGCTGAGCCTGGACCAGTCCAGTCCATGCGCTGGCCTCTTGTTCGGTCCATTTCCTTGTATCGTTTTTATTTTTGTCTCCCTTCATTTTGTACTCCTTATTTAGACTATATTACAAATTTGTTGCATTTGCAACGAGAACATGATATACATATTTATAGTTGCAATTGCAACTATATGGATTCAGAAAAATATTTTTAAGGAGGTCTTATTATGCGACAAATAAGTAGAGAAGAATTAAGAGATAAATTGATATTGGGAGAAGCTGTTACATTGATTGAAGCGCTACCTGAGAAGTATTGGCAGGAGTCTCATTTACCGGGTGCTTTGCAGATGGACTATACAGAGGTTGCCGATAAGGCGAATATGCTGCTGTCTGACAAGGAGGCCAAGGTAGTTGTGTATTGCGCAAGCACGGAATGCCAAAACTCAAACAAGGCAGCTCGTACTTTAGAGGATCTGGGTTATAAAAATGTGCATGAGTATGCCCAAGGCAAGCAGCATTGGCTCGAGGCTGGGCTTCCTGTTGTTGGAAGTCTTAATTAGAGTTGTTAAATATTCCATGACAGCGCGTCGGCGGAGTCATTTTTCCATACCTCGCTATGCCGTGGCGCTGTCTTTAGTAAATAGAGGAGGATCAGAAAATGATAGAGAAAATCTTTAAAACAGATAATGAGGATTGGGGATCTTTAATCGCAAGGATATTCTTAGGCGTTGCGATATTACCCCACGGTCTTCAAAAGTTGCTTGGCTTGTTTGGAGGTTACGGCTTTACCGCCACAGTCGGATATTTTTCCAGCACTGGAATACCAAGTGTTATAGGAGCCCTTCTTATATTGGCGGAGTCATTTGGGATGCTGTTCCTAATATTTGGGCTAATTAGCCGTATCTCGGCTGCTGCAATGGCTCTAATCATGCTTGGGGCAATCTTTATGGTCCATGCGCAGTTTGGGTTTTTTATGAACTGGTTCGGTGCTCAATCAGGAGAGGGGTTTGAATATCATTTGCTGGCTCTTGGACTTTCACTTGTAGTGCTTGTAAAAGGCGGCGGGAAATGGGCGCTGGATAGTGAGATTTCTAAAAAATTCTCCCGGTAATGTAGCTGATATAAAAAAGCCTCCTCTCTTTGATTAAAAGGAGAGGAGGTTTGATATACAATCTACTATAGATTCTAAATTAGTTGTTTGGAATTATCTGATAAGATACTCCCGAAGCTGTACAAGACGCTAGATGCGCCGCATAACTTTTTATCTAAAAACATTTATTACGCTGCATGAGACTTTGCCGATGATCATCTCCGGATTAAAGTCCCCCCACTGCACTTGAGCTGTTGGGTAATTCTTGTTATAAGGCCTTAAGCTAAGTCCCCTTGGTTCAGAATAGCATTCTCTAACTATATATTACCTTCGTGGGGGATCTTAAACGCATAAATACTACCTGATACAATATCCTTCTCGTTTGTATCAATTACAGCATTGGCTCCTTTCATAAGGAGTTTTTCCATTGAATCACCGGCCACTCTAACTACAATTCCATGATCGCTTAATAGCTCCCTTGGTAGTACAACTGATCCTACAGGATCAATATCTGAAAAATCTAGTTTGTCAGCGTTCTCAATAGAATAGACACTTGCCACTATCAAATCATTATCTTTTTCAGGATCATAGTTGCCGGGAGCTACTATTGTTCTTATTTGTCTTATCGAGCTTGGGGGCGTGAGCCTAATGAAATCGAGTGATAAATTCTCTTCGTCACAAAAATTTACTAATTCATCTAAGAACGATATGCTGTCGCGTTTTTTTGCATTGGCCAGCGCACCTCTGCTTACACCAATCGTATCGGCGACATCATAGTCATTATTTAAACTTTTCATCGTTTTAATTGTATTGATAATTTCTGTAACAGTTTTTCTCATCGAATCAAACCTCCAAGGATCAGACTTTCAAATTTTTCAAAAAAATATCAATATGTTAAAAAAATATAAGAAAATCCATATAAGTTTCACAAAACGTGAATAAGGTACTTGGTAAATGTAACAATATGTGATTTGATATAAATTATAATCAACATAATGTTAATTATAATACACAAATTGCAATATATCAAGCTGGTCAGCTAATTTCTTGATATATTTAATTTGCAAATAATTGATGCTGCTAGTATTTGGGTTGGAAGAACTCTAAGAGTATCAGTATGTGCAGGAAATTTCTTTTTTCCCTTAACCGTACTTAGGGAATCGCAGGATTGCGCCTGAGCGGCTTCAGTTGTTAAGGTGCCAAGACACTTTCTCAGGCTGCTGATAGATTCTTTTAACCCTCTAGAGGATTCAGAAAATACATTTGAGGGGAGGCAAAAGATGATTGAAGATAGATTTAAGATGTCAGGTGAGTTCTTTAAGAAGATTTTATCTCACATGGATTCTCTTACAAGAACGGAACTCCTAGAGCTTCAGGCTGAGAGCAGGAGGGCTTTAGAGGGAGACTGTTCTCAAGCACTTTACCATGTTGTACGAGCTCTGGACTGAGCTTGCGAAAGTGGAATTGGTAAATAGAGATTTGATGGGCAGCTCCTAAATAATTATCGCTCACAAGAATCTTTAATATTTAGAGGTGCTACTATGGCTAATTAGATATGATTCTTGTAATAAAGGCTTTAATTAAAGCAAGGTCAGTGATAATCGCTTATCCACTTTATTAGGAGTTTGGCATTGAGCTCTATTACGCATTATAATAAAAATATTGCGGATAGTATTATATATGAAGACTGGTGCTAAAGTTGCTTGCTAATTAGCGGTAGTTGAGATGATATGAAAACTAATTGCCGGTTTCATGATATTTTATATGTTTGTTGATAGAACGCCTGAAATATGAAAGAATAGTTATATGAACCTAGCTAAAAACTTTTTATGCGTTTTATTAGCCCTTTTTATGGTGGGCACAGTCTCCTGCAAACAGAATGAGGAGGCTCAGAAGGACGCAGAATCAACTAAGGCGGAGTCTCAGATTAATAAAGTCGATCCGGAAGAAGCGCTTCAGAGACGAATTGAGGAAACTAAACATCTTCAGGAACAGCGTAAGATTATTATAGACGGCATGCTTGAAGGCGGTCTTGCTACTAGAATTGAAAACCCGAATAGCCAGCCTTATATTTATGTAACCCAGCCGTTTTATCTGCTTACACAAAGTGAGCAGGCCTCGATGATGAATGCCATCTGGTATTACTATATAACTGAGGACAGAAATGTTGATGTGCTTGCGATTTATGATAATGATAGCGGGAATCAGATAGGCACGTTTGGCAGAAAAGGGCTCCTTATAGCGGAGTAATTCCATGTGCGGCAGGTTTGTAAAAAAGAGCAGTAAGGAAGAGCTTAGAAAACGCTTTGGATTTGATGATCCATCCCAGGGGGTTTTGCTTGAGCCGCATTATAATATCGCACCATCTCAGGAACATCCAATTCTAATAGTTTCTCAGGACAGGCGTATTCTCCGTATGATGAAGTGGGGGTTAGTTCCTTACTGGTCGAAGGATCCTAAAATAGGATATAAAATGATAAACGCCCGCTCTGAAGGAATTGAAGAAAAACCAAGTTTCAAAACCCCTCTAAAAAGAAAACGCTGCATTGTAATGGCTGACGGGTTTTATGAGTGGCACAAGCCCGATAAGAAGACTAAAACCCCCTATTATTTCAGACTCAAATCCACTGAGCCCTTTGCTATGGCCGGGCTCTGGGATCTGTGGGATAAGGGGGATCAGATTCTAAAAACATTTACTATAATAACGACTAGTCCGAATGAACTAATGGAGCCTATACATAACCGAATGCCGGTTATTTTAAATGAGCGTGATGAGGCAAGATGGCTTGATCCGGAGATTCCAAATCCACAAGATGTTCTCCCGCTTCTTAAGCCTTATCCCTCAAAGGAGATGGACTTTTTTAAAGTTTCCACAATTGTGAATTCTCCAAAAAACGATATTCCAGAGTGTATAACTGCGATAGATATAACTGCGGTAGAATAGGGTTGACCTGCCCCCCTATAATAGGTCCATAAGTTAAGATATTTTTTAGAGA
>JBBDIN010000051.1:0-6486 GCA_040880385.1 Thermodesulfobacteriota bacterium
AAAAAGGGTGATTTGATAGAACAGCTGCAAATTGCAGTTGAGACAACACCCGAACGTAAAGAATCTGGTCCCGTGCAATCCCCCGCAGCATAACATATTTTAAAAGTTGTTAAACGGACAGGCCCTGATAGCGTTCAAACCAAAGATGAACCTGCAGGAGATGAAACATTTATTAGTGATAGTCAAAAAGAAGAAATAAGACAAGTAATAACTAGGGAAAAAGCTCAGACACAGCTTAAAACCTGGCTTGAAGATATGAGATCTAAAGCTTATGTTGAAATTAAGCTATAGATCTCGTTACTAAATACTATTGAGTTAGTTGTTGAATCAAATTTTTGTTTGCAGGATAAAGTTTGATTAAGTCATCTCTTTTGCCGATTTCGTTATCACTAAAGTCAAAACCGGGCGACATAGTAGTACCCATAAAAGCGAATTCCCCGCCCTCTAACAAATAAGAACCCTGCCACACGTCCTTGGGAACTAGAACCTGAACTAATTGACCTTTATTTAAATCCCGTCCAAGAATTATATTTTTGGATGAGCCATCAGGATATAGTTGCAACATTAATACCGGGTCTCCAAGATAAAAATGAAATATCTCCTCAGTAGGAAGGCGATGAAGTAATGACTTCGTGTCAGGAGTAAGCATATAATATATTGCAGTGCTAAGCGATCGGTCAGAATTATAATTATCCGGTAATGAAGAATCTGATAAGACGTGATGAGCCCTATGAGTTTCAGAGTAGTATCCCCCCTCTCCCGGAAGCAACTTCATATTAAACTTTTTTATTAGATAGTCTGCTGTAATCATAGACCCTCCCTATTTTCTAAGTTCTATTAAAATAACCTCATTTCCGTAGATTGAAAAAAATATCTTGAATAACCAAAAAGCGTGACTAATTTCAAAGTGTAGGAAAAAAATTAGACAATACGTTAGACAATACGGAGGTCATAAATATGAGATTAAAAGTTTGGGAACCATACAGAAGTTTTAAGCCGTTTCAGAGAAATGTCGGTAGATTCTTTAATGAGTCCGATTGGGGCCTACAACCCGCGGAAGGTCTCGATGATACTACCTGGGCGCCCAAAGTGGATATTTACGAAACTGACAGCAGCTATGTATTAAATGCTGAGCTGCCGGGATTAACAAAAGAGGAAATTAACATCGATGTGAATGATAATACTCTTACGCTTAAAGGCGAGAAGAAATTTGAAGAGAAAGTCGAGAAGGATAATTATGTAAGAGTGGAGCGCAATTACGGTAATTTTGCTAGAAGTTTTGCTCTTTCAGATGATGTAAACCCTGAGGGTATTACAGCTAGTTACAAAGAAGGTGTGCTGGAACTGACTCTCCCTAAAAAGGAAGAGGCTAAACCCAAAGAAATTAAAGTAGAAATCAACTAAGATTTGTTAGGTAGGCGACCCTACTACGGGGTCGCTTATCTTATTATCTAATTTGGCAATCCTAATTTCTTTCTCAATTCATGGTCAACGGTCTTATTCTTATTCCAATAATCGGTAATCAACATTTTATTTTTTGTAGCCTTGGTAGTGAGAGTTTTAGCGTTATTTCCGAACCCGCTTTTATAGGTTTCTTCCCATGATAGAATTTCATATGGAAACTTTTTACTAAAAGTAATATTCATAGCCCGTCCCGAATCATCATAAACTAGTTTATAGTCCATTAAATTTGAATCTTTTGAATTCTCAACCAGACTTGCCTCAGCAATTTCTACCTTCAGCTCTTTATGAGTAAGCCTAGAGGCCATGGTCGCCGGTATTATTTTGATCCTGCCTACGGGGAGACTTTCCGGATCAAGCCTTATTCTTGCCCATAGCTCATCTTCGAGGATCTCTTGCTGGAGATTAAATTTAGTGTCGCCCTCGGATTCAAAGTAAGAAAAACTCCTCACTTCATAACCGTTATCATCGAGATTTAGCTGAGTAAAGGTATTCCCGCACCACTCTTGGGAAGAGGATGTAACCTTTAGAGTGTTTGGGTGGTCACCAAAATATATTGGTGTAAAAACCGAGTCCATCATTGAGTAGCGATAGATGCCTGTATCGAATTTTTTAATTCTATTTAGCTTTAAGACCTTAACATCGTCACCATTGGCATTTTGGGGGTTGTCCAGTTTAACCTGTTTTGATTTTGAAAAATCCTCAGTAACAAAAACCAGCACTGCATACCCTTCGTGAAGCTCGCCGTAACGGGCTTGCTCTAGTTTATAGCTCGTAATCTCAGCCTTTCCATCATTCCAGTATGCTTTGTATTCCTCTGAGTCGACCACGGCTGAAGAACCGCTCAGCTCCTGAGATTCAACAACTGAAAAAGTTGCTAAAAGAGCAAAAATAGCAATTGCTACTATTGATTTCATACTGTTCATATAATAATGCCTCCATTAAAATTAGTTTATTAGAATCCTTATTCATACACATAGTATAATGGATGAATTCTAAAGAGATAAGATGCATTTTGGTGTAAAAGAACAAGGGCAAGCTAGCGAAAAACAATTTCACCAGCTCGCCCTTTGGAGGATGATGGCAAGTTGATATAAACTACAAATATTATCAAGATTTGATAGTAGTTCTGTTAATTGGTTTCCCAGAGCTATAGCAGAAACTAATTATCACCCATAAAGAGTATAAACTAACTTCTCCAAATTACATAGTAATGACGAGGAGTTAGTTTTATTGTTTTTTTTTTGATCAAAAATAAGCAAACTTATAGTGAATAAAAAGATGGTATTATGGTAGTTTAATATTCCTATGAAAAAGATAATTGATAACTGGGTGCATATACCTGGCCTTCACTGCGGATCTGTAACTTTAAGAGATGTAATGACCCACTTTGGTTATACCTACTCAGAAGCAATGTGTTTCGGAATCGGGGGCGGAATCGGTTTCTATTATTCTATAAACAATGATATAAGCCCTTCGCATATGATCTTTGTCAGAGGCCCGGAGATGGAAACAACGTTCCTAAGTTTGATAAATAAAGAGACCTCATGGAATCATGCAAATAGAGATGTCATTGATGAAATAAAAATATATATAAACCAAGATATTCCTGTAGTGATTCAGACCGATATCTATTATTTGGAGTACTACAACTCCAATACTCATTTCCCGGGACATATAGTATCGGTATGGGGATATGATGACGAGATCGAAACGATGTTCGTTGCAGACAATCACTTAGAAGGACTCCAAAAAGTACCTTATGGTGATTTCAGAGACGGCATGGCTTCTAAGGATTTATCTAATCCGCTTGATAATAATTTCATTCAGGTAAAGTTAGATAGACCTGTTGGAAATTTAGAAGATATCATTCCAGAGGCTATTCGTGAAAACGCAAGGAAAATGTTTTTTGGTTGCACAGGCAGAAGGGGCGAATCTGGAGTGCATAAGATAAAGCTCTGGTCCGAGGATCTGCCCAATTGGAAAGATGTAGAAGATTGGAAATGGTGCGCTAGATTTGGATACCAGGTTATTAAAAAAAGGGGCGTTGATGGAGCTGGATTTAGATGGATATACAGAGACTTTTTAAAGGAGACAGAGGGTATTGTTCCTTTAGTTAAGGAACTCGGGTTAACTCAGAAGATGGATTTTATCGGCAGCAAATGGAGTGATATTGCTATGCTTCTTAAAGAAATCAGCGAGCAAGACAGCCCTGAAGCTATACTATTAAGCTCGGCCTCTAATCAAGCATACGAGCTTTGGGAGCTAGAAACTGAGTTTTACTCCACGGTGCTTGCTAAAATTGAATCTAACTAGACTATGAAACTTTTACTATTTGATATAGACGGCACATTATTATTGACTAACGGCGCAGGGACTAGAGCAGCAAACCGGGCGTTTGAAAATATATATGGTATTTCAGAGGCAATGACAAAAATAGATGCTGCAGGTAAGACAGACCCTATTATTTTAAAAGAGATATTTAAGAACGAATTAAACCGGGACTATTCTCACGAAGAAGCCCTGGAACTCTACAAACTATATATTCCCTTTCTAAAAGAAGAGACTGGCGCTTCAGAGACAACTGTAATGCCTGGGATTCCAAAATTGCTTGAGAATCTATCCAGAAGAGGAGATATGGTTCTAGGAGTCGCAACTGGGAACATCGAGCAAGGTGCCTGGATCAAATTAGAAAGTGCGGGATTAGATCATCATTTCAAATTCGGCGGTTTTGGCTCCGATTCACACCTCAGAGAACACTTAATAATAAAAGCACAAGAAAGAGCATTAGATTACGTTGGTAACGGCACTGATATACAAAAAACATTTGTGATTGGAGACACGCCCTATGATATAAACCACGGTAGAGCAGCGGGTGCCGTAACGGTTGGAGTTGCTACTGGTAGTTACTCTAGAGCGGAATTAGAAGAACACAGTCCAGATCACTTATTTGACGACCTGAATAATTTAGAGATTGTACTCGAAATATTTGAATGATAACTATAAGATTCTTCTCAATATAGAGCTTAACCTCTCATAATCATCTTTAAAATACCTTGAAAGGCTCTTACCCATTCTGACTATATATTCATCGTCATTTTTCCTGATCTTACTCGCATTAGATAGCGATGAAATGATTAGATCGTCAAGAGGCACATTTGAAGAAGACATAATGGTTCTTAAAAAGAAATCCTGTTCACTAAGCTCCTTCTTTTCTTTATCAGTACATTCCAAAACAAAGGAATGTATTGGAGGAGGAAGGGGTGAGAGTGTAAATTTAATCTCTTTTGATTGTGCATGGGCAATAGTCAACACATGGAATTCGGTTTTCAAAAGCTCAAATATTTGGGGCTGCTCACGCTTTAGCTCATCAATACTCATATCATAAGCCGCAGGTTTTCTACCCGGTTCACTACTTTGGGTAATTATTTCGTAAACCAATCCATACACCACGGGGGTTGAGTCTGTTTTAACAAATGTACCAAAAGTCGGTGATTGCCCAACTTTGGGTGACTGAGCAACATAGCCCTTAGTACTAGATTCAATTACTTCACCAATATGTTCCATTAGACTCCCGGCACTCTTTTTGAAATACCTTTTCTGGAAATTGATACGTTAAAATCTGCTTTAACCATCGATTCTTTTACAAGATCAAAGAAAAAATTCCGGTCCTTTCCTCTCACAACAGCTTTTTCGTGAGACTCTGAAATAGCAACAGGATACCCCTTTCCCTTTTTGGCTTGATCGTATAGCAATGTATGAACTAGTTTAAGCATATCAGAGTTTTCTGCTATCCATTGGGGGATCTCCACACGCGCTATCTCTTGACCAATATTCAAATAGAAGAAATAAATATGGTGATCTCCATATGATTCTAAAATTTTAGAGGAGCTTCTAAATACTGCGGACATCTCGCCTTGTTTCAATAATGTTGAGAAAAGGTTTCTATCGGTAAGGCCCTCAATCGGTGCGCATGGAAGCTCTGGAAGCTCGGTGTATGGGCACTGATTACAATAACTCACTTTTTCGGGACACAGCCCGAGCCTAAGAGTATTAACAACATCCGTGCTTCCTGGGTAGCTGATATAACCCGCTAGAGGTATTCTCTTGTTCCTAAACTCTTCCAGAATATCAAGAAAAGGCTCTAATATTGATTTCTTAAAATCCGCCGGTGTTCCCTCTAGGTTCCATAGGATAAGAGTCCCGTCTGAAATCGAAATTACATTTTCTCTATCGCTATTGTCTTTTACTAAATCTAGAAGCCTCTCAAACTCCATGAGTGTTCGTTTATGTGATATGACATTACTATTAGCAGGAATTTTCTTGCCATCCCAAACTGTAAACCTATCTTCATCGTTATAAAATAGATATGGATCTGAACTTATAGTAGCCCCGCTATTGTCTCCGTAATGTAAAACTACAGAGCTTATGTTGATTAAATAGCAGGGTAGTACTTCGTGTCGGTCTGGAAATATTTGAGAGCCGTCTGAGGAAATCGCTGTGTAATTTGGTGGTCGTTCCGGGAGAGGTGATCTAATATCTAGAGCTGATGATATTCCTGCTAAAAGCCAAGAAGTTTTGCTCTCTTGTGCCTTTTTAGAAAGCTCTTCCCAATCTTGGGATTTGTTGTGAAGTTCACTCTGAGCAAGTTTAATTTTCACTCCGAATTCATCAACAAAATGCTTTCTCTCACCTAACATCGTATCTATTTGCGACTTCACTAAATGAAAATTAAGCACGGCAAGTGAAAAGATAACACGCTTTAACTTGGTTACAAAGTATAGGAGGAAAACTACTCTAATTATATAAAAAAGCGGGCTTTCCAATTCAGGTTAGCCCGCCCTACTATTTTCATTGATTACTGATTTCGTTTTTAGTTTTTACAGCAAATTACATCATTCCGCCCATGTTAGGCATCATACCGCCTACTGACGGTAGACCGGGTCCTGCTGCACCACCGCCTGCTTGAGCAGGCTCTGGTTTTTCAGCGATGAGGCATTCAGTGGTTAGAAGCAGTCCAGCAAC
>JBBDIN010000052.1:0-6405 GCA_040880385.1 Thermodesulfobacteriota bacterium
AACATAGCCAAAGCAAACGAGACCGGCGTGGCGGCTCACGAAATATCAGAAAAATACATTCAGGAATATCAAGAAGACATGGCTTCAATTGGGGTTAAAGCCCCTACAATCCAACCCAAAGTAACTGAACACGTACCTGAAATTGTTGAGATGATCCAAAGAATTATTGATAACGGCCATGCTTACCAATCCGACGGTGACGTATTTTTCTCGGTTAAAAAGTTCAATGGCTACGGCAAGCTATCGAGACGAGACCCTGACGATATGATGGCAGGAACCAGGATCGATATAAACGAGAAAAAAGAAGATCCTCTGGATTTTGCTCTCTGGAAATCTGCAAAGCCGGGAGAGCCTTATTGGGAAAGCCCGTGGGGCAACGGTCGCCCGGGATGGCATATTGAATGCTCGCTTATGAGCACAAAGTACTTAGGCGACAGCTTTGATATTCATGGGGGCGGAAAAGATTTAATATTCCCTCACCACGAAAACGAGATCGCTCAGTCTGAAGCTGCCACAGGAAAACCTTTTGCAAAGTATTGGGTGCACAATGGACTTATCCAGATAAACCGTGAGAAGATGTCTAAATCTATCGGCAATATCTTAAACGTGCGTGAAGCGGTATCAATGTGGAGTAAAGAAGCGATCAGGCTCTTTTTCCTATCTCACCAATATTTAAATCCAGCAGATTTTTCTGACACCACAATGAACGAAGCTGAGGCTGCGCTTGAAAGACTTTATATCACACTAAAGCGCGCAAATGATGTGAGTGAAAACAGTAACGGTCCAGATAAGCAGTTAGATGTTAGTGTTGAGACTTTTAAAGAGCGTTGGGTCCAATCAATGTGTGACGACTTTAACACTGCTGAGGCGCTTGGAAGCTTATTTGAATTAACAAGAGCCATTAACAGATCGCTCGACTCTGTAGGCTGGACGCCGTCTTTAGAAACCGCTCTTGAAGAAATAAATCATTTCGGAAGAACACTTGGAATTCTTGAATATGAGCCGGATGAATACTTGCAAGGTCTTAAGCTCGAACAAGCTTCCTCAGGGATTACAGAACAAGAGATTGAAGAGCTTATCGAAGAAAGAATATCAGCCCGTAAAGAAAAGAACTGGACCCGTGCGGATAAAATTAGAGACGAGCTTGATGAAAAAGGCATTTTGCTTGAAGATAAAGCTGAAGGCACAATCTGGCGCGTGAAGTAGTTAGCATGCACCCCTTATAAATTTACATTTCTTTATTGATTACTAAGAAAAGAATTAAACCCAAACACCCATATACTCAAGTGCGCGTTTAATACTAGCAGAAGTTTGAGTTTCACCTCTACAGCTATACCAACACTCGGTGCATTTGGTCTCTCCGTAGAGTTTAGGATGATATTCGGAGTAATGCGCTGTGACCGGCATCTCAGAGCAGCGCTTTAAATGGCCGCTTGGTGTAACCTGAATATGGCTTATCCCAGCGGTACATCCGGGAATTCCGCCTGATTCAAAATACCGTGGTATTTCATTTAGGTAATACTCAGTTGATAAAATTGTACCCTTCCACTCTCTTCTCATGCGAATGAGTTCATCTACTAAGTTTTGAACTTTTTGTATTTCTTCCTGCGGAACAAAGTGCTCTTCATTGTTAGTTTTCATAACACAGTACGAGCTGAAAGAAATACCTACTCCCCATTCATGAGCTTTGCGTGCAAGCTCGGGAACCTGCTCTAAATTATCTTCCATAATGATTGTATTCATAGTGATTTTCTGATTAGGAAATCTCTTCCCAAGCTCAGGCATCATTTCTGAAAGTTTATCCCAAAGCCCCGGAACGCCTCTATATGTATCATGCTGTTTATTGGGAAAATCTAAAGATACCGCAATCTGATTTATTCCAGCGTCAAAAAGCTCTTGGGCCTTGTCGACTGTTAGCAAATCGCCTTTGGTTACCATGGAAGTAAAAATAAAGTATGAACACTCCTTAATCTGCCTTATTATATCCGGCAGATCCTTGCGGAGCATAGGCTCCCCTCCAGTAACAACTACTACAAGAGGATCAATTTTTTTGATCACCGGGCGGTAATCATACAGACGTTCTTCATGTCTAGTTTGCCAGTAATCACAAAAGTCGCATTTAGCATTACAAAGTTTTGTAATCTCTAAATTGAGTAGTGTTGGGCTACCCTTGGCTTTTGTGTGAAAGAATTTAATTGCGCCTTTTAAGCTTTCTTGGGGTGAAATCATTAGGCTATTTTATACATTACTACGGGCAGTTTATCAAGTAACGGTTGATATAAACCAACTATCTTGGTTAAGGAAGGGACGGGCAACCCCATTAAATTTTTATATCTAAGAACTATTCCTTAACCAGTATCTTATTCTTGTATTGATACCTATCAAAAACTTAATACAATCAGAAGGTTCATTTAAATTTTAAATTAAACTGCGGTCAAGCTTTGAGATTAGAATTAATAATATTGACTTATTTATACGAATTTAGTTTAATAAAGATAAGAAGTTTAAGAACTGCTTTCAAAAGGTAAAAATTGTCAAAAACAACTATTGAGGTAGAAGTAATTCAGTGTGATCATGTAGACGAGAGCGGCGAGCGCTGTACTATTGAAGGCAACAGGGATGTCATAAAAGACTGTCATGTTTGTCACATGGACCTCTGCAAAACACATTGCCAAATTACTACGGTCGTGTTCTTAACAGCTGGTGGCGATGTAAGCTCCTTATTCCACGGACACCGGCTGCGTTTTCTCTACTACTTCTGCAGTGAACATTCAGCTTTATTCGAAAGTACCGTTATAGAACGATACGGTGAAGGTTTAAACTTGCCCAACGTAGGTGATGGTACATATCTGATATAAAGGATTTAGTTTAAAAAACGAATATGTCAAAAAGAGAGATAGAACTTGAAATATTTCAGTGTGATTATGAAGATGAGAACGGTGAGAGCTGTCCTAGACAAGGTGATACTCAAGCGATAAAAGCCTGTAGTATCTGCCATAAAGACCTCTGCATCACACACTACGAATTAACTACCGTTACAATCCAGGGAACAAGGGACCACTTTACATACTATTTCTGCCCTCATCATAATGACGAATTTCTGGACACTCTTGTGGATAAGTTCGGAGATACCAGACCAATACCCCAGAAGGGATATGGATTCAGAATTAACTAACTTTCTGATTTAAAAAACTCCACCCACTTAAAACTATATTGACATATTCCTTAGGATTTAGTTTAATTGGTAAAGTAATGCCTCATATATTTTAGCAACTACAGTTAATTGAGCGCATCTAACTGTTTTTTGCAAAAGGAGAATATGCATGTCCAAGAAAACAATAACGGTTGAAATGTACCAATGCGATTTTGAACACGAGGACGGGACTAGGTGTGAGAGCGAAGGAGAACGGCAAGGAATCAAACCATGCGCCCTTTGCAGAAAAGACCTCTGTAGCAGACACTATGAACAGGTTTCTGTTTCAAGCAGAGGAGGAAGAGAAACCCTCATTTATCATTTTTGTGAAGACCATACAAAAGAGTTCATGGATACCATTATAAATGCATTTGGAGATACTCGTCCTGTAGCATATGCTGGTATGGCCAAGTAATCCCACCAAATGTCAATTAGGTATTATTAAACAGTGCGAAAGATAGTATTACTATTCTTGTTAATTACTCCGCTTTTAGTAATCTCGCCGGGAACAACATTCTCTGAGCAGAGTGCAGAGTTTGCCTTGGTTATTACAATAGATGGGCTTAGAGCCGATGCAATCTTAAAAGCTGATGCTCCTAACCTAAAAGCGCTCATAAAAGAGGGCTCTTATACGCCGTCTGCAAAAACAGTTGATCCCCCTAAAACACTGCCCTCTCATACATCTCTTGTAACAGGACTTGTCCCCAAAAAACACCTCACCTTTATTAATGAGTGGATAGAGGGCATGGGCTATGTAGAGTTTGATACAATTTTCACAATTGCAAAAAAAGAGGGTTTCAGCACCGCTATGTTTGTGGGGAAGGACAAGCTCAATTTCATAGCTGTTCCTAAAAGTATCGACAAGCTCGAGGTCGTTGAATATAGCCCCACTAGCGTTAAGGAAATATCAAATAGCTTCATCTCATATATGAAAGAGAACAAACCTAGAATGACTTTAATTCACTTCCCCGAGCCTGACATTCCAGGTCATAAAGAAGGCTGGATGTCTGAAGAATATTTAAACGCGCTTCAAAGGGTTGATACTGAACTTGGCAATATAATTAATGCACTTAAACAGATCGGCATTTATGAAAAAACTTTTCTAGTTATTACCTCAGACCACGGCGGAAAAGGTAAAACGCATAAGGGTGATCATCCTGATGTAACAACAATTCCCTGGCTTGCCGTAGGAGAAGGGGTAAAACAGAATTACAGTATAAAAGAGAAGGTATACATTTATGACACCGCGCCGACTGTCTTAAAGGCCCTTGGCATATCCCCTCCTCAAAATATAGACGGACGCGTTTTAGAAGAAATCTTCACCCGGTAACCTGGAGGTAATATTCACGCCCTTTTCCGTCATTCTGAACCATGTCCCGTACTCGATACGGTATCTATTCAGGATCTCATCTCTTATCTCCCCCTTAGGAAAAGGGAACGGTTGCAAGCGTGCGCGCAATCGGTCGCTGTTACATAAAACCTCTATATCTGTTACCTGGGATAGCAAGCTTACTATTACCAAATTAAGAGGGATTTATTTCTTGTTATGCCCGAACAAGAGTTCTTTTCTACCGTTGAAAAGTTTTATTTGTGGGAAGGATTAATTGATGCAATGCTATGTATGGGTTTTACATCTAGGAAGTGTCTAAATCTAAACTGTGATTTGCGCTTTTATTCTGGACAAGTTTACTAACAGGCTTTAGACTTTTCTTTCAAAAGTTAAGAGTTAATTTAGTCTTATATCTTAAATAAATTATTATTGGATCAGACGGTGCCACTTTCAGATTATGCTAAGGATACATTTGTAGCTCCTGAGCTTTCGAAACTTACGGAGTGCAATGCTATTGATATGACCAGACACAATCCTCAGTGTAAACATTGGGTTGCAAACTTTGCACTTAATTCTATGCTAAGGGTGAACGTTGCGAATCCTCATCGCGCATATATTTTCATGTTTTTGCGTCGAGCAGAGATGTCATTTCATGAACATGAAAATGGTAGGCTATCATTACAGAATTATATCTACCATAGATCCCAACGTAAGGATGCAATAGATTTATTTTTGCGTGCGGTTTATCATTTTGAAAACTTTATGGCTCAATCGTATCAGGCATTCCTGATCATGCGTAAAATGACTGGAGAAGATTTTTTTGCAAAAGGCGACGGTTCTGTGCTCGAACGTCTTAGTCTGTTACACGGTCGCTCCAAACATGCGGAGAATACAATTAATTCCGAACAACTACCAACAGATGCAACAATACCAGTTTGGCTCAGCAATGGAGGACTTTGTGCTGAAAACATCGAGATATCATATAACGAAATGGCGGAAATATTGAAGGATGTATCGACGATCGCCGATAGATTGTCTAATCCCGAACCACCTGCTTCAACATAAAGTATTCAAGACCATTTTAATATTTCTTGTTCTTATGCCCGAACAAGACTTCTTTTCTACCGTTGAAAAGTTTTCTTTCTCTGCACAGAAAGGACTTCTACCCTTATTATCTCCTCTCCCTTGAGGGGAGAGGATTAAAGGTGAGGGTGATAAATCCGTCATTAGTATAAGCCCGTCATTTCGAACGTGCGTGAGAAATCTCTCCTTTATGTCATTCTGAATTTATTTCAGAATCTCATCTTTTGTTTTTTCTTCTCCCCCTAGAAAAAGGGGGCAAGGGGGACTTATTTCTTGTCATTCCCGAACGTCTGTATCGGGAATCCATGTGCTGAATGAAGGTAGTTGCACCGAGTTTTTACTAGCTTATTTCTACTTGGTTCTTAATGGGGAGCAGCGTATCTTCCACACATTTCTAATCAGTCCCTATACAATCATCCGATAATTTGTTATTTTTTATAGCAAGTCATGAAAATAGCAACCAGAGAAATAGTAAGAGAAATTGATAGACTCACAATACAGAAATACGGCATTCCCGGTCTTATCCTTATGGAGAACGCGGGACGGGCTACTGCGGATGTGTTATTGGACAACTTTGCCTACGCTCAGAAAGTCGCCATATTCGCTGGAGGGGGCAACAACGGGGGGGACGGTTTTGTAATCGCCCGGCATCTCATATCAGAGGGACTGGATGTTGACACCTATATAGTCTCTGACCCAAAAAAATATAAAGGGGACGCTCTTACAAACTATAAGGCGCTTAAGAATTTAGACGGAAATATTGTTGAGCTTAAAGATAACCTTAGAAAATATAAACAGG
>JBBDIN010000053.1:0-6391 GCA_040880385.1 Thermodesulfobacteriota bacterium
AAAAAAGATTTAGTGTGCTAAAAAAAAATACGCGGATATTACCTTCTTGTTAGAGGGCACTTATCCTTTTGTTAGAGGCGGAGTTTCAGGCTGGGTACAACAGATTATAAAAGGATTCCCACAGTTTACATTTGCTTTGATTTTTCTAGGATCCAAGAAAAAGGATTATGATTTACCAAAATATGACATGCCTGATAATGTTGTTCATCTGGAATGCCATTATTTGTGGGATCATTTTTCTTTATCAAAACCAAAAGCCTGTAAAGGCAATAATGAATACATTTTAAACTCAAGCAAACTCCATGATTGGTTCCGCAATCCATGCGCAAGCCTCGATGAAGCGGTAGTAAGTAAACTTTTAACTTCTTTAGGGCAATCGTCTGGCTTCACTGCAGAGGAGTTTTTTTATAGTGAAGCATCATGGGAGAAATTCTGTGAGTATTATGAAGAATTTAATGCAGGTAATTCATTCATTGATTATGTCTGGGCAGTTAAAGCCATGCATACTCCATTGTTTATACTCGCGAACGTTGCTCATCAATTTGCTCTTCATACAGGAGCATTTCATGCCGTCTCTACTGGCTACGCAGGTTTCCTCGGAGCGTTGTTGCATTATAGAACCAATCGACCTTTAATTCTAACTGAACATGGCATTTACACTAAGGAAAGAAAGATAGACTTGCAGTCTATCTTTCTTAAGGAGCATCGTGATGCATTTAGCAATGCTCAGTATATGGGAATGCAGTATCAGGAAAGATTATGGGTAAGATATTTTGAATCATTGGGTCGGCTCAGCTACAAAGCATCATCCCCTATTATTAGTTTATATGAGAAAAATAAAGAACGTCAGATTGCTGATGGTGCGGATTATGGCCGAACAATCGTAATACCAAACGGAATGGATATTGAGTGTTTTCTTTCTATACGCCAACAACGGCCAGAAAAAATTCCTCTAACGATTGGGTTAATTGGAAGGATTGTTCCAATTAAGGATATTAAAACCTTTATTCGGTCGATGCATACGATTTTGAGACAATTACCCGAAGCTGAAGGTTGGTTGATTGGTCCAGATGATGAAGATAAAGAGTATGCGCAAGAGTGTAGAGATTTGGTGCGTGATCTAGGTTTAGAAAAAAATGTATATTTCTTAGGATTTCAAAATATAAATGAAATACTCCCTCGTCTAGGGTTGCTGATACTGACCTCAATTAGTGAAGCTTTTCCGTTGGTAATAATTGAAGCCTACGCAAGCGGGTTGCCTGTTGTAGCCACTGATGTAGGCGCTTGTCGAGAAATCATCGAAGGTGGAAGTGACGAAGATCGTGCTTTGGGATGTGCGGGAATCGTAATTCCGATTGCTAATCCAGAGGCTACTGCTAAGGCAGTGATTGCGTTGTTGACCGACAAAGAGCGTTGGCATTTAGCACAAAAAGCCGGCATTCAACGAGTTGAAGCTTATTATACGCAATCCAGAATGCTAGATAGTTATAGAACAATTTATGATCAAGCGTTGACACAATAATGGCGGGTATTGGATTTAGACTTCGTAAACTTATGAAGGCAGATACGCTATCGGGGCTGGCGCTTGCATATACTTTTGCCGGGATTATTGGTTCTGGGCCATGGGTGCTGTCGATTGTTGGCATACTGCTAATAGGTTTCATCAGCATAGAAAACGCATCTGTACCTTTTTTTGTCGGGCAGTTTCAGATATCTGTAACTTATCTGATGGCTACATCTTTAATCCTGACCGGTCCGTTACAACTTATGCTCACGCGTTTCATTGCTGACAAGCTATATGAAAAACATGATGAGTTGGTTCTGCCAAATTTGGCAGGAGCCATTTGTATTGTAATTGCTGTTAGCGGAACACTCGCCGCTTTTTGTTTGGTTTATTTATTTGATGGAACAGTATTATATCGTTTATTGATGATGAGTGGCCTGATTGTTCTTTCTACTATCTGGATAGTAGTGATCATTTTATCGGGATTAAAGGCATATCGTGAAATTTTATTAGCTTTTCTGCTGGGTTATGGAATAACAGTGTGGGCTTCTAAAGAGCTTGGCACGTTTGGACTGGAAGGTCTGCTTTCTGGTTTTGTTTTAGGACAGAGCTTCTTATTATTCATGCTTGTGACTGTGGTTTTTAGGTCCTATACAAGCCACAAATTAATTGCCTTTGACTTTTTACGGCGAAACCAAATTTTCCCAAGCTTAGCAATTACTGGCTTACTATATAACTTAGCTATTTGGGCTGACAAATTTATATTTTGGTTTAATCCTCAAACAAGCGAGACGAGTATTTTTCCTTTAAGAGGTTCAGAGATTTATGATCTTCCGATATTTCTGGCATATTTATCAATCATCCCAGGTATGGCGGTATTCTTGTTGCGCATGGAAACAGATTTTGTAGAACAATATACAAAGTTTTATCGTGCAATTAATGATGGTGCTCCCTTAAAGCTTATTTTAGAAATCTATGAAGAAATGTTATTGGTAATTCGAAGAGGATTTATCGAAATTTTCAAGGTACAGGGAATGACCATCATTATATTGCTGGCAGTAGGAGATAAATTGCTAGCATGGGTAGGGATATCCCCTGTCTATAGAGTGTTGTTGAATATTGACTTGGTCGCGGTAGGTATTCAAGTGTTATTGCTGGCCATTCTCAATTTACTATTTTATTTTGATTATCGTAAAGATGCTCTGTATCTATGCTTGTTATTCGTAATTTCAAATATTATATTCACGGTCTTGAGTCAATATTTAGGACCTACGTTTTATGGATATGGTTTCGCTGTATCAGTAACGTTAACCACCTTGGTTGGGATGGCTATCCTCATGAAAAGAATAAACCTTTTAGTTTTTGAAACATTCATGCTGCGTTAGAGAACGGATAAATATTAGTTGCAAAATATCTCGAAGAGGTAAGTCTCTCGGCTTTAATGAAGAGACTTGGTTTAACCTAGATTCCTCGGTTGTACGGGGTAGAGTGTGCAGTTTTGGGGGTGTAGGACAAGGCGCAACGACGCGGAATAGTTGCTCTTATTCCAAGAAGTTGCAACGCAGTCATGTGCTCTTAAAATCGTGTAATCTGCACTGGATCGCTGACCTCCAAGGGGTGAAGCTAAAAACTGTTGTAAAATATATAATGTTCATGATGTTAGCGTCAGAATTAGTGGGCAGCCAGAGGAATATGGGCTTAATGCTTATTTTCAAAAATATTGAAAAATAAATTAATCTTTCGAAGTGCGCAAGCGGTCGTCATGCTTATCCATACCATGCTTATATTGAGTATTTGCTTACCAGTATATGCTAATTCCAGTATTGCATTTTTCTACGGCCGACCTGCTCCGGTGAATTTGCTTTCTCATTATGAGCAAGTAGTCGTGGAGCCTGAAAATATGGATAATCTGGATTATCTTCAGGCTAAGGGAACAAAAGTGTTCGCCTATGTAAGTATAGGAGAGATCCATCCGATGCGCTCTTGGTATCCAGAAATTCCAAAAAGCTGGTTTATGGGCAGTAATGATGAATGGGGAAGCAGTATTGTTGACCTAACTCAGCAAGGATGGCACGACTATTTAATCAATAAATCTTTAGCGCAGTTATGGAAAGCAGGATATCGCGGCTTTTTTTTGGATACACTTGATAGTTATCAGAGGGCTGTCCTTGAACCTGATGCCCGGCTGATTCAAGAAAAAGCATTATCAAGTCTAATTAAACGTATACATAAACATTTTCCAGGCGTTAAGCTTATACTTAACCGGGGGTTTGAAATTTTGCCGGAAGTGGGTAAATATGCTACCGCGTTGGCTGCTGAATCACTATTTGAAAGTTGGGATCCATCCAAACAAGATTATACTAAAGTCACAGAGGCTGATCGTAATTGGTTATTAGAGAAATTAAGGCAAGCGCAAGATGAATATGGACTACAAATAATTGTTATCGATTACGTTGATCCCAAACGGAGGGAACAGGCGCGAAAAACTGCAAAACAAATTTCTGACTTGGGATTTACCCCTTGGGTAGCCAATCCCGCATTAGATACTCTTGGCGTCGGACTTTTAGAAATTTTCCCTAGACGAGTTTTAGCGCTCTATGATGGGCAGGAATATCCTGAAGGGCTGCAACAGACTCATGTGCACAAATTGCTGGCTATGCCCTTAGAGTATTTGGGTTATACAATTGATTATTTGGATGTAAATATTGGGTTGCCAGGTAATTCGCTAGCAGGACAGTACGCAGGGATTGTCACCTGGTTCAACAACGATGCTATTTTAAGGCCAACGATTTATAGAGATTGGCTGTTGAGACAAATGGATTCTGGTGTGAAGGTTGCTATTTTGGGGAATTTAGGTTTCAAAGCGGATAATGCTTTTTTGAAGCACTTGGGGGTCAAATTAAGTCAGTCAGCCATAATGAAACCACTCAAAATTGGACTGAGCGATAAAATTATTGGTTACGAGGTAAAGCCTCATCTTAAAACTCGCGGCTTAACTACCTGGCAATCTCAAGGAAATATTCAAACTCATCTAAGTTTGATAGATCAAATGAAACAGTCTCTGGTTGCTGTATTTACTGGACATTGGGGTGGAGTTGCCTTGCATCCCTATGTGATAGAAGCAGGCTATCAGGGAAGTCAGCGGTGGATTATCGATCCTTTTGTATTTCTATCGAGAGCTCTTGACCTACCGGAAATTCCCGTACCCGATGTTACCACAGAGAATGGTCGGCGCTTATTACTGGTACAGGTTAATGGTGATGGAGCTGGCAATATAGCGGAGATACCAGGAACGCCGTTGGCGATAAAAGTCATTCAGGATTATTTCTTGAAGAAATATAACCTGCCATCTACGGTTTCTATTATTGAACGAGAAGCAGCAAATGGCGGCTCGTCGGGAAAACTAACTGAAATCGAGAAAGCGGCAAGAGATATTTTTCAACTGAAGAATGTTGAGATAGCTAGCCATTCCTATAGTCATCCTCCAGTATGGTTTCAAAAGAACAACATTGAAGCCAGGGGCGATGATTTTTATCTTTCCATTCCCGAATATGAATTTGACTTGAATCGTGAAATTGCTGAATCAGTAAAGTATATTAATAATAAATTGGCACCTAAGAAGAAGCATGCGCGCGTTTTTTTTTGGACCGGTGATAGACGGGCAAATAAGGAGGCTCTAATGCTGACGCGGTCGCTTGGATTAGAGAATATGAATGGGGGTGGTGGTGCGACTATAAGCAAAGATGAAAAAACGATTACACGTGTACCCCCTCTTGGCTATGTAATTGATGATCAAATTCAGGTATATGCGCCGATCGCAAGCGATCATATTTATACAAACAGTTGGCAAGGTCCTTTTTACGGATTTAATC
This sequence comes from Thermodesulfobacteriota bacterium, assembly GCA_040880385.1. Lineage (GTDB taxonomy): Bacteria > Desulfobacterota_D > UBA1144 > Nemesobacterales > UBA2774 > CR02bin9. Next base: position 5,377 of record JBBDIN010000053.1, read on the forward strand.
GAGTCATTGAAACCATGCAGCTCACTGATAGCCCGCTGCGCTTGAAACCAATGCATATTCATTCTCACTTTTATTCGGGAAGCAAATTAGCGTCCATTAATGCGCTAAAATCTGTTTATGATTGGAGCATTAAGCAGGAATTTAGGGCTATTTGGGTGAGTGAGTATGCTCGGAAAGTTAATGATTTTCAAAATGTTACCCTGTCTCGTAGTATGGATGGCTCTTGGAATATTGAAGGGCTGAATGCATTACGCACATTACGTCTGCAAGTGTCAACAGGATGGCCTGATTTAAAAAGATCCAAAGGGGTAATTGGGGTGCGTGATGAAAAGCAGGGACGATATGTGCATCTTTTACCAAATAATGGACAAGTTCAATTGTATACTTATACTGCTTCTAATCCCCCATTATCCACCTATCTATTACATAGCAATGGAGAGATTAAAAAGTGGCAAGAGACTGCGGAAGGAGTTAATTTAAAAATATACGCTCATACACCATTAGAGTTGGTTATAGCATCTCCAAAAAGTAAATGCTATATCAATTGGACCGGTGGGAGGCTAGAAGGAAAGCAACAAAATCGAAGCTGGAAATTCGTTTTTCCTATAACTAATCCTGGAAATGCTTTACTAGTTTGCAATTAACCTGAACATTGCATAAATTGGACAAATAACGTAACTACTCAATAACCCCAGGAAAGCATATAACGAGGGTAGCGGAATCAGCGTCACCCAGTTATTCGCAAAGTATGCGACGGAAGTTGCGTACGAGGGGGATAAACCCAAACAGTTTTTATTGGCAGCAATGCTTGGAGGTGAACATCGAGCCCCGGCCACACGTCCTGCAGTCTGACCGAGGCAGGTCCAGTTGGCTGCCTTGTATGCAGTACCGCGAAAGCGAGGCTGCTCGGACGAAGGTCTCAAGTAAAAGTTGGCGGTAACCATATTGGTTAAAGTGCAGTAGGGCACCTCTAAAAATCCAAGCTCAAGTATTTGACAAAAAGGGGACAGGGATA
>JBBDIN010000054.1:0-6378 GCA_040880385.1 Thermodesulfobacteriota bacterium
AACATCTCACATCCCTCTATAATTCATTGTTATGACCATTCCCCCTTAGCGCCCAGGGGCAGCCAAGGGAGAAGAGACGAGAAGGGGATACTACTTTTTAAGTTCTATTTTTTTCCGTCATATATATCTTTTTCATTAAAGTTAGGTTTATCAGTCGTGGGCTTACGTTAAGAATTTAAAAAGGTATGTATCCTGCCATCTGCCAAATGGGATACTCACGGTTAAGGCCCCTCCACTACCTATATCTAATGGCAATAAACATGCCAGTAAACAAGAAAATGGTTAAATGTCTCCTAACAACCGGCAATTAATAGATATTTATCGATTACGGGACAAACCGGAAGGGGCCTCAGGATTAAGAAATCTCCGATATATCATAGGTCGCACGATATTTCGGAGTCTATTGAGAAATTATTTAGGCTTAACATTATCCAGAGTCTAATATTTTACTATAAAACGGGTGGGTGTTTAAGGTAAGTGCAAATGATTATGAGCCTTTCTATGAATTGTATAGGTTCAAGACTTATTGAGACAAATTGGTGCATTGCCCCACCCGAAATAGTCAAGCAGCATTTTTATGTGAAGTATGATTCTTGTAATATTCCTCTTCCGCTTGCATCGGTGTACGGTATCCTGAACTGCTCCTTTTTTGTTAAGCTCGGCTTTGGCGTTTATTAGTCTTACTAATACTTGAATAGAAGGGGGTATAAATGAGTGGTATTGAGAGCCGAACGTAAGCAAATTATGCCCGCCGCTTGCGGTAAGTTCTAAACTAAACTTCTATCAAGTGAGCGGTACTGTATCGCTTCTGAGATGTGTTGGGAGAGTACGGTTTCCGACTCATCCAGGTCGGCAATTGTGCGGGAAACTTTTAGTATGCGGTCATATGCTCTGGCGCTGAGTCCTAGTTTATTTATAGCGGTTTCAAGAAGTTTTAGACCTTCGCTATCGGGCCTGGACTGTTTTCTAACCTGTGAGGGCGGCATCTGTGAGTTTGAGTATATCCCTGTTCCTTTAAAGCGTTCTTTCTGAATATCCCTGGCTCTGTTAACGCGTTCTTTTACCTGAAAAGAGGTCTCTCCCCCGGAATCATCGGCAAGCTCTTTGTATTTAACAGGAGGAACTTCGACATGAATATCGATCCTGTCTAAAAGAGGGCCTGACACCTTTGTTCTGTATTTATGTATCTGAATCGGCGTGCATGAGCATTCCTTTTTGGGATCACCGTAATATCCGCAGGGGCAAGGGTTCATTGCAGCCATAAGCATAAAAGTCGCCGGATACGTAATAGAAGTTATAGCCCTTGATATCGTAACCATGCCGTCCTCAAGAGGCTGACGCATAACTTCAAGTACGTTCTTTTTAAATTCAGGAAGCTCGTCTAAAAATAGTATTCCGTTGTGCGCAAGGCTCACCTCACCCGGTTTTGGAATAGCGCCACCTCCGATAAGTCCGGCATCGCTAACGGTGTGATGGGGAGAGCGGAAAGGCCTTGTGGCAAAGAGTGATGAGTGCTCTTTAAGGAGCCCCGAGACCGAATAGATCTTGGTTGTCTCAAGAGCTTCTTCAAAGCTCATATCGGGAAGAATAGATGGGAGCCTTCTTGCAAGCATAGTTTTCCCTGTTCCGGGGCTGCCTATCATAAGCAGATTATGCCCACCGCTTGCGGCTACCTCTAAAGCTCTTTTTACGTGCTCCTGTCCTTTTACCTCGTGGAAATCAATTTGATATTCTTTTGCCTGACTAAAGATCGAGTTAACGTCTATTGTCGTCGGACTGATTTCCCTTTTACCTGCGAAAAATTCGACCAGGTCCTGAAGAGAATCAGGCGCAAGCACTTCGACCCCATCTACAACTGCGGCTTCTTCAGCGTTTTCCTTTGGAAGGATAATCCCCTTTAGCTTTGAGTCCCTGGCGCATATTGATGAAGGCAAGGCGCCTTTTATAGATTTAATCTTACCGTCGAGTGAAAGCTCACCAAGGATAATGTAGTCAGAAAGTTTTTCGTGATCTATAAGCCCTGTTGCAGCCAGTATTCCTAAAGATATAGGCAGATCAAAGGCCGAGCCTTCTTTTCTAATATCAGCCGGAGCCAGGTTAACGGTGATTCTTCTCTGGGGGAATTCATAACCGCAGTTTTTTATAGCAGCCCTTACGCGCTCTTTACTTTCCCGTACAGCACCTTCAGGCAACCCTACAGTTGCAAACTGAGGGAACCCAAGCGCTATATCAACCTCCACTTCCACAAGATAGGCGTCCACGCCCAAAACTGCGCTGCTTAGAACTTTAGCGATCATAGTAGTCGACTATTATAACCTGAGTTTGCTCTTATATATAAGGTAATTAAATATGGAGAGGAAAGATTTAATATATCAAATTATTGAAAGTCTGCATGCGCTAACGAAATGCGGGTATTACTTTGCTGGCGAACAGCTCCAGGTGCGGCTGCACCCAGCTTGCCGGGAGACCCGGAGGAACTGTAAAGGAGTAATAGTGAGTCAGCGGAACTTCTTTTACATAAGAACGAATCATTTCGATGCATGTATCGACATCCACCACATTGAACAGGCCTAGCTCTTTTAAGTGCTCCTCGTCTCGTATATAAGGAAGTAACGGCATCCCTGCCTTTTCAAACCATGCCGCATAGCCATTCAGCTGATAAAGAACATGTTCCACGGCTTCGTGCCATGTCTTTTCAGGATTGTTTGAAGCGATTAGCCAGAAATACCCACCGCCGATTGTGGGGTTTGTTGTCGGCTTGCCAAGGGCCTTTAATTCAGCAATGTAATGGTCGTAGAGTTCTTTAATCGGTCCGGTTCCTATAAACCCGTCGCCGTATTTTGCGGCTCGTCGAACCCCGGCGGGACTAAATCCTCCGACTAACAAAGGCGGACGGGATTTCTGGACAGGCTCAGGGGCGAGTTTGGCGTTATTGACCTGATAATACTTACCTTTGTATGTGAGTGTTTCGCCTTCCCAAAGCCGCCGGATGATTTCCAGTCCTTCATTGCTACGCCCGCCACGCTCTTTTCTAGAAATTCCGAAGCTCTCGAACTCTTCGACCTTGTAACCGTTTCCTACCCCAAGCTGAAATCGGCCTTCCGAGATTATATCAATAGTTGCCCCGTCCTCCGCCACGCGTACAGGATTATGAAAGGGTAAAAGCATTACTGCCGTGCCTATACGAATTGTCTTGGTTCGCGCTGCGATAGCCGCCGCTATAGGTAGCACCGACGATGAGAAACCATCCTCATGGAAGTGGTGTTCCTGGAGCCAGACATCATCGAAGCCGTGCTGCTCGGCCCAGACAATTTGATCTAGTGTTTCACCGTAGATTTCTGTGTAGGGACGTCTCCACCGAATAGGGTTGCGAAAGTCGTACCACAAACCGAAACGCAATTTTGCGTTAGTGTTCGTATTCATATTTGTCCCCCCCCCCTATATGTAGTTTTCAACCATAATACTATTCCATTATTTCACGAAGGATTAATCTTTGTCAAGCCAAATTGATTTCCCAGGTAGCTATTGCTATAAAAAAGAAAACGGGTGGTGAAGATTAGATTATTTTTATTATTTCCTCGGCAGGCCTTGCCAGTACTACCTTGTCACCTTTGATTACAATTGGCCTTTGAAGCAAATCCGGGTGTTTTACCATAAGAGCAATAATTTGAGGGTCGCTTAATTCTTTTTTGGATAATCCTAAGCTCTTATCACCTATATCTCTATTGTCACAATATTAAGAGTGTAGTAAGTTGTTTAAGTTAAATCCGGTAGATACAAGGCGGTTAAATGTCAGAGGATAATTCTGATCGAATAAGCGGCGGGAAAATACTTGCACTCTTAGCGATGTGCTTAACAATGCTTCTAATTGCGAATGATATTTCCGCCATGAATGTAGCACTGCCTTCAATAGAGCGTGATTTTCACTCCGATATCAGTACCATGCAGTGGGTAATAAACGCCTATGCCCTTTTCACTGCTATGACAATTGTAGCGGGAGGTGCGCTTGCGGATATGTATGGTCGCCGCAGGATTTTTTTCATTGGTGCCGTAATCTTTGCAGTCATGTCTTTTGTAGGCGGCATAGCAACAAGCGATTATATGCTCATAGGCGCAAGGGCGTTAATGGGAATTGGGGGTGCTCTACTGTGGCCTTCGGTGTTAGGGATAACTTTTGATTTATTGCCGAGGAATAAGGCGGCTCTGGCTGGAGGACTGATTATTGGCGCCGCAGGGCTTGGTCAGGCGATAGGTCCTGTAGTAGGCGGCACTCTTACTCAATATTTAAGCTGGCGGTGGATTCAGTACATTAATATTCCGATTGCCGTTTCAGCAATGGGCATAGCTTGGTGGCAGGTAAAAGAGTCCCATATTTCCTCTATCAGAAAGAGAATCGATATTCCAGGTATCATCGCACTATCTCTCGGACTGGTTCTTCTTCTTTTCGCTCTTGATCAGGCAAACTCCTGGGGCTGGACGGACTGGAGAATATTGCTCTCTTTTGCGATATCCGCTTTATCTATAATTCTTTTCGTATTTATTGAAAGAGCGGCGGGTGATAATGCTCTCATACCGTCGGAAATTATACAAAATAGAAAGTTTATTTCGTCGTGCGTTGCGGTTTCTTTAATAATGCCGACATTTTTTGTCTCACTTCTCTATTTGCCGCAGTTAATGCAAAAACTCCTTAATTTCTCTGTAATGTCTGCGGGATTAGGCCTTCTTCCAATGATGATTTTTTATGCCTCATTTTCTTTTCTTCAAGGCAGGTTAAATGAAAAACTAGGAGCCAAGGTAATAATTTCTCTAGGAGCGCTATGTGTTATGGTAGGTGCATTTTTATTGTCACGAGTTACAAGTGGTTTTACCTATCAATCTCTTATACCAGGTATGGTGGTTATCGGCCTCGGTATGGGACTTTTTCTTTCCTCAAACGTGACAGCCGGGGTAAGCTCCCTTGATCCCTCGCGCGCCAGCCTCGCCGGAGGCCTGCTTTTTATGTTCCAGATCGCAGGGGGTGCTCTGGGGCTCGGTCTCACAACTACACTGTTCGTTTCATCCTCAAGGAGTGTTTTGGAGAGTGATTTGGCTGATGCGGGATTACATCTATCGGGAGAGGAGCTTGGTATGGCCGAAGGGCTTTTATCAGGCACCGAGTCCTCGGCTACTTTGCTCAATCAAATCGGATATGAAAATGCCGATAAAATAACATCCATAGTAAGCGATGCTTTTCTAAGCGGAATTAAGAGCGGCTTTTTGCTCGACTCGTTATTAGCTATCGCAGGTTTTGTGATAGTTGTAATGTACGTAGGGAGTAAATTAAAGTCTAAGAATTAATTCATTCGTCTCTCTATGAAGTTTCGGCAAGTACAACATATCTTAAAGAAGATTCTCTATCTCTTCAGCAGGTCTAGCTAAAATAACTTTTCCACCTTGAACTACAATTGGCCTTTGAAGCAAATCCGGGTGTTTTACCATAAGAGCAATAATTTGAGGGTCGCTTAATTCTTTTTTGGATAGTCCCAGCTCTTTATAGATCTTTTCGTTTTTCCTGAGTAGATCCCTTGGCGGGATATCTAAGCTTTTTACTAATTGAGTAAGTGTTTTTTTGTTGAGCGGTTCTTCAAAATAGTTAATGCTATTAAATTCCGTCTCACTTTCCCTTAGTATCTTGAGTACTTTTCTACACGTGGTACAAGTCGGTTTTACGTATATAGTTATTCTCTCTTTGCCCATAATGGAGAATTATACCTTACGGTTTAGTTTCTTTCGAAGAAGCAAGAATGTTTATACAGATTAATTATTATTGACATATATCATCAAATATCCTACACTTTAATTGTCTGATAAGAACCTAAGTGTTTTAAATTTTTAACAATTTTGTATAACTAACTATATGAAAGAACCAGACCCTCATTTGTGTGATTTACAATTTAATTTCATACAACCTTCGGAATTATCTACCCATAATAATTTTATAATTTTTAATCCTATAATAGGTTGCTACAGGATTTAAATACGATGATAGATGAACTTAGTGCTCTTAGACGTATTGAGGAGCGGTTTCATAAAGCATCCAAAGATGTAGAGCTGGGAATTGGCGATGATGCAGCAGCCGTCAGATTTGATTCTGATAAGCTTGTGCTCTCCACTACCGATTCGCAGGTCGAAGATGTGCACTTTACGAAATCTCTGATCACGCCTTGTGAGCTTGCTAGGAAAGCAGTGGCCGTATCTGTAAGTGATATTGGCGCAATGGGAGGAGTTTCCAAGTTTATTCTGGCATCGGTTGGGTTTTCTGAGAGGGAGGATGAAGAATTTCTAGAACAGTTGATTTCTGGATTCATAAATTCTGAGCAAGAATTTGGAGTAGAGCTT
>JBBDIN010000055.1:0-6377 GCA_040880385.1 Thermodesulfobacteriota bacterium
CGACGACATTCATGCATCAGCTACAAAACTAAAAGATGCTGGTGTGAAACTTCTTAGTGAGCCGGTCACTGTTCCAACATCAGTCGTAACACACGACGCGGGGCATAAGATGCTCTGCTATTTTCACGACCCGGACGGAGTGCTGCTTGAAATAACAGAATATAAATAGTTAAGAAGCTTCCTCCTTTTAACTGAACCTTCTATTTTGGCTCAATGACATCAAGCGGAGTCTCCGAGATTAGGATCGTCGAGCCTATGGGCACGGTCTTTTCAAACCATTTTGAGTCTTTTATCGGGATACGGAGGCAGCCGTGGCTAGCCGGATAGGGGGGTACCTCGGGGTATCCGTGGACTGCATAGCCGCCGGGGTGAAAGTACACCGGATACCAGATCTTACCCAGATGCCCTTTATGAATCTTCCCTATGTGTCGGAAGAACTTGAAGCTGCCGACAGGGGTCTTGGCTACGCTGTAACCACCACCCGGCTCCTTAAACCGTTTATCCGAGCCACTGGATATGGGGAGTATGCGAACAATCTCCCCGTCACGATACACAGTCATTACCTGGCGCGCGAGGTCGGCTTCACAGTGAATCCCCTCGTGCCCCTGATTTGCTCTTGGTATAACGGGGTTGTTGAGAGCTTCGATGACTTCATCTCTGATTTTTCCGTCTTTGGTGAGCCCGTTTACCTTCTGAAACGCAATCAACGCCTCTTCAAAGGGAGATTCGTATTTTAGCTGGTTCAGCCGTTTCCGGACGGCTTCCTCCGGTCTCAGAAAGACCGCGTAATAAACCGCTGTAACAGCGATCACAACGACAACTATAATTGCGAGAACTCTCACTCTACTCATTTTTTTACTTGTGGGTCTGCCAGAAAGGCTTGTTACATGCTCAAGACCCGCCTATCTATATATTCTATCCATAAAAACCCTTTATTGCCAAATTGACTCCACAGGTAGCATCCGTTTCAAGAGGGCTTTACAGTTTTTTTTGAATGGAAATTACTTTCAAATTGACCGTAAATCTTTGGACGTTCGAGGAATTTACTTCAAAGTTGGATGTTGTCGGATTCGGTTTAAAGGATAGTTATGAATGCTTTGTTCGATACATTGACCACCATATGCATTATGTACGCGGGCCAAAAGGATTTCCCACGGTAGCATATGTATCCCCATAGTAGGCCTGTAAATATTGTGCTAATTGTTTCTATCTCAGGCTTTCCGAAGTGCAGAAGTACAAAGGGAATCATCTGGATAATTATGCTCCCTTCTTTGAATTTATCCTTCAGTCCAAACAGCATAAACCCGCGGAATAAGAACTCCCAGCCCAGCATGTAGACCCCCATTTGGAGGGCATAAGTAAGCAGGTCAAAGTTTCTATGGGAGCGGTAGTAACCCTGCACGGAAGACATGTCGGAGCTTAAATAGAGTACGGGGACTGCTATGACAAGAAATATTAAAACATATGGAATCCATACCCTGTAGTTTCCTATGCGTAAGCCGAAATCCAGCGGGTTTTTCCTAAGAAAAATGACGATGGTCAGTATCGGAAGAACGCCAAAATAAACGAACGAGCTAATCCAGAAATTTTCTATCTGATGATGGTGATGGAGGATCATGAATAGGGTTGCGAAAGAAATAACTACTATTTCTTGATACCAGCCTTTAAGGAAGCCGGTCAGATTCTTAATTTCTAGGGAGATATTGTTGGACATAGGCAGTTTATGAGACTATTTATTGGTTTTGAGATGCAATTGTTTTTAGAAGTTTTTTGGAAAGCATTGGGCCGCGTTCTACGAAATTTCCATCTGGGCCGTAAACCAAGAAATACGGTATTGCAGGCAAGTTGTAATATTTCACCAGCGGATTTTCCAGGTCAATTATATCAAGCTCTCTTAACGCCATCGTATCAACCCTCTGAGCTAACTCGGCAAGTTTTTCCTTGAGCGGTCCGCAAGGCGCGCACCAGTCAGCATAAAACATAAAGACTGTGTATTTGTAAGGCACGACATAGTCTATGACGTTTAATAGCTTCCCTCGGCTGATCAGCTTAACCTTTTCAAATTGCGAACTGTTATACGCGATCTCATCATTATCTGCTCCATAAGATGTAGATGTGAATGTTAGAAATATGGAGAATAAGATACTGAGACTTAGCGTTGTGAATTTTATCATAACCATCAATCAAAAATTAAAGTACGGTTGCCGTATACCAGAATATGACGTTTCAGATGGTGCCAGATAGCTTGTGAAAGGACTACTTTTTCAAGATCACGCCCTTTTCTGACAAGATCTTCAATATTATCTTTATGGCTTACGCGGACTACATTTTGTTCTATAATAGGGCCCGCGTCCAACTCAGCAGTGACATAGTGACTAGTGGCGCCGATAATTTTTACGCCCCGCTGGTATGCAGAGTGATAAGGTTTTGCCCCGGGAAAAGCCGGTAGAAATGAATGATGTATATTTATAATTTTATTTGGATAATGCGATACAAAATCATCACTCAAAATCTGCATGTATCTAGCTAGAACGACAAAGTCTATATTGTATTGCTTAAGCAAGTCTAGTTGTTTTTGTTCGGCCTCTTGCTTATTATCCTTAGTAACTTCAACCATGTGAAAATCAATCCCAAAATTCTTAGCTATTGGTTCAAGGTCAGGATGATTGCTTATAATAATAGGCACTTCCACATTCCATTCTCCAGACTGGCTGCGAGATAAAATGTCATGAAGACAGTGGGACATCTTTGAAACAAAAATAGCCATTATTGGAGTATCGTCTGAGAAGTAGAGCCGCCACTGCATTTCAAACTTTTCACCGATCAAGGTGTCAAAGTACTCTCCAATTTTGTCAGTAGGTATCGTGAAGTTAGTCAGATCCCATTCTACTCTCATGAAAAACACCTTTTGCTCTGCATCAACATGTTGATCTAGATATAGAATGTTCCCGTCATTCTTGAAAATAAATTCAGTAATGGCTGAAACCAAACCCTTTTTATCCGGGCAGTAGATTAGTAATGTTGCAGATTGATTCTCTTGTTTGGCGCTCATTTGTTCTTTATCCGTAATAATAAGTAATTAGTGTCTTCCCATCAGCTCGTATATCTCATCATCATTTAAACCAAAATAATGAGCTATCTCGTGCTGAAGGACCTCATTTACTCTTTCTTCTATTTCGTCCTGAGTCTTGCATACCTTCTCAATATCCTTTTGATAAAGCACTATTTCATCGGGCAATCTGACCCCCTGCCAAACGCTTCTCTGATGTAGCGGAGTTCCTCTATAAAGCCCAAGCAGCAAGCCTTTTCCTCTGATCTTTAATTTCTCAAGATCCTCAGCGCTAGGATAATCCTCTACTATTATAGCAACGTTATCGATCTTATCCCTAAATTTCTGAGGGATTTTCTCATATGCGGTGTCTACCAAATCTTCAAATTTTTTTCTATTCACTTTTCTAACCTACCAAATTCATTATGAAATCCAGTAAATACTATATCATGTTTTAGAGGCTTTCAATCTGTATATAAGATATGAAATGGCATTAGGTAATTATGTGGCGCAAAACTTTATATACAACCTTTTGAGCTTTTCCATTATCATATAAAAGAGTATAAGTAATTTGTTAGACTTATATACATATAAAGAGGTGAGATATGAATAAATTTTTATTGGCAATTCCAATATTAGCCAGCGTTTTTTTGTTTTATGCTTTTCTTTCACCAGGCAATGCAAAAGAAGATAATACCAATGCTGAGTTGAACTCATCCATTACATTAGCGGAACTTCAAGATGTTAAAGATGCACCGGTTGAGCTTGGTCAAGTAGACTGGATTAGAAATTTTGACGAGGCTGCCGCAAAAGCTAAACAAGAGAACAAACCGCTTCTAGTTTTATTCCAAGAAGTGCCGGGTTGCAGTACATCTTCCGGTTATGGGAAGAATGTGCTTAGCCATCCGCTTATAGTTGAGGCGATCGAAACATTGTTTGTTCCAGTTGCGGTGTATAACAACCACGGGGGAGAGGATGAACAAGTTCTTAAATCGTTTGGAGAGCCTTCCTGGAATAATCCTGTTGTGAGAATTATTACCCCAGATAGAAAAGAGCTTGTTCCAAGATTAAACGGGGATTATACAAAGGCGGGGCTAGTAAGAGCCATGATTACAGCTCTAGAGAATGATAATAAGGCTGTGCCTCCATATCTAAGTCTCTTGGCGCAAGAGCTCAATGTTAACAACGGAAGATCGGAACGAGCTGTATTTGCTATGCACTGCTTTTGGGTAGGTGAAGGGAAGCTCGCAAATGTTAATGGTGTTATTTCGACTAAGCCCGGTTTCATGGGTGGTCATGAGGTTGTAGAGCTTGAGTTCAATCCTGATATCATCTCATATGGAGATCTTGTAAACAAGGCTAAATCTCAGAATGTCGCAAGACATATTTTCACTGAGAATACTGAGCAGAGTTCTATAGCAAAAGAAATTGTGGGAGAAAGTTCGGTTTCTCCAAAAACCACATTTAGAGCCGATAGCAGACCTAAATACTACTTGTCCGGAACTTCTTACAAATACGTGCCTATGACCAATACACAGCTTGCCAGAGTAAATGCTGCAATAGGGGGCTTGCAGTCTCCTAATGTCTTTTTATCACCAAGGCAACTTGATATTTACAACTATATTGAAGCTCATCAGGATTTGAGCTGGCCAAACCTAGTTAGTAGCTCAGATTTTAATGCTAGCTGGGATCGGACACTTTCTTTACTTAACAATCAGATCAGCAGAAGGTGATTTGCCGGTCTCAAATGTAGTTCTTCTATAATTATCAACAAAGGCTATTAAATCCGGCAAGAATTCATTGAAGTTTTGCTCGAACTCTTCATAGTTACTTTTAATATCATCTAAACCGTCTTTTATTGGCTTAGCCTTCTCAAAATGACTGAGTCGTTTGGAAATAGCATGAAGAGCAAGTCCAATTGTCTCTATATTTTTATAAGACCCAAGCCAGTCGTCTTTAACCATGTAGGGCAGACGCTGTCTTAGCTTTTGAGGCAGAGTTTGCTCGCGGTCTAATAGAACACTGTAAACTCTATCGGTAAATTCGCTTAGTCCTAGGTCTGAATAGTCGGGCCAGTTTTTAGCCAAAAAATGATCAAAGCTTAGATCTACGATAATCCCCGCAAATCTTCGCCTGTCGGCTCTTAATAGCTTCTTACAAGCTAGGAAATTGTGATGGGCATCTGTATATGCATCTACTTTCCTATGAGTTTTGATGCCCTTAATGATCTCAGGGCTGTACTGCTCGACAAGACGGCCTTTGACAAAGTCACCCAGTAGATTTCCTAATAATGATTCATCTGAATCTTCTGCTAAATATAAATGAGCTAGATAATTCATTGTCCCTCTTTTAAGGACATTCTTTTGTAAATCTAAATCAGATTACATTAATCAAATTATGTGCAAATCTACCGGGATAAGATGTTTAGTTAATTTCTACCAATTCTACATCAAAAATAAGGGTTGAATTGGCGGGAATTACAGGCGGATAACCATTAGGCCCGTATCCTAGATCGGGAGGAATAATAAGCTGGCGTTTCTCTCCAACTTTCATATCTGCGATTCCTTCGTCCCAGCCTTTGATTACCTGTCCCACACCGAGAGCAAATTCAATTGGAACGCCTCTTTTTACTGAGCTGTCAAAAACAGTCCCGTCTTCTAATTTGCCGGTATAATGAACTTTGACCTTCTTTCCATTTGTAGGTTTATCACCACTACCTTCTTCAATCACAATGTATTTTAGTCCTGATGGTGTTTCCTGAATATCTCCAGACATTTTCTCCTCCTTTGAGAATGCATTTGTACTTAAGTTAAATGAAACTGCTAATAACACTACGAATAAAGAAAAAGTTATACGGCTCCTCAATATTTTTGTTAGCATTTAAACCTCCGTTTTGTTTAAGATTGTTTATCTCGGTGTTTACTATAGATTAATACTTTACCTTATACTAAATTATTAAACCATATCTATTTCCCCTTAAATTCAGGATCTCTTTTTTCAAGGAAAGCTTTCATCCCTTCTGCTCTATCGTTTGTATCAAAACAAGAGATAATCAGTTCTTTTTCCAGATCCAGCGCTTTGTCCAAGTCCATCTCAGACCCTTTGTTTATAGCTTTTTTTGCCGCGCTTACAGCCAGCGGCGCTCTTTTGGCTATAGATTCCGCCAATTCTTTTGCTTCTTTCATAATTACTTCATGCGGAACTACCCTTTCCACAAGACCAAATCTTAGAGCCTCTTCAGCACTAACCATCTCGCCTGTAAATATAAGTTCTTTGGCTTTAGCGTTGCCCATGATTCTTGTAATCCTTTGTGATCCCCCCCAGCCCG
>JBBDIN010000056.1:0-6343 GCA_040880385.1 Thermodesulfobacteriota bacterium
TACTTCCTCACGCGATCATGCAAGTCCAAGCGCGTTCTGAGACATTTCAAGCCCCGATACAGCTACCCCTCCGGCATTTGCAGCTTTGCTTGGGGCATGGAGTATCCCGGCATCTTCAAAGATTTTTATCCCCTCAAGAGCGGTCGGCATATTAGCGCCTTCACAGACCATCTGGCAGCCGTTCCCAATTAACATACGGGCGTCATTCTCATATATCTCATTTTGAGTTGCGCAAGGAAAAGCAATATCGCAAGGCACGATCCAGGGTTTTTCGCCCGCATAGTATTCGCATCCAAATTCTTCAGCATATTCAGATATAAGGCCTCTACGCTCTTCCTTAAGCTCTTTAACAAAAGAAAGCTTTTCACTGTTAAGTCCTTCGGGATCATGTATAAAACCAGAGGAGTCGGAAAGCGTAGCCACATGTGCTCCTTCCTCAATGAGTTTTTCAGCAGTATAAATAGATACATTGCCTGAGCCCGAAACAAGACACCTTGTCCCTTCAAGAGACTGATCCTTGCTCTTTAACATTTCAGATGCAAAGTACACACATCCATAACCTGTAGCCTCTTTTCTTAGCGGGCTGCCCCCAAAACCAAGCCCCTTTCCTGTAAGGGCTCCGGTGAATTCATTTTGTAATTTCCTGTACTGGCCATACATAAACCCTATCTCTCTAGCTCCAACCCCTATATCACCAGCCGGGACATCAACATCTGCTCCTATATACCGGGACAGCTCAGTCATAAAAGACTGGCAAAACCTCATCACTTCGCGGTCCGACTTACCTTTGGGATCAAAATCAGAGCCACCCTTGCCCCCACCCATTGGAAGGGTTGTCAGGCTATTTTTAAAGATCTGCTCAAATCCAAGAAACTTTAAGATGCTTAAATTAACCGTGGGATGAAATCTAAGCCCGCCTTTATAAGGACCGATAGCATTATTGAACTGTATCCTGTAGCCCCTGTTTATCTGCGGTTTACCATTATCATCTTCCCAGCTCACTCTAAAAATGATAGTTCTATCAGGTTCAACCATTCTCTCTAGGATGCGAGCCTCTTCATATTGCGGATTCTTATTTATAAAAGGAATAATCTTGATAGCAATTTCCTTTACCGCTTGATGAAATTCTGTTTCACCCGGGTTTTTCGCGATGACTTCATCCATAAAGGTATCTAGTTCCATTATTTGTCCTTTTCTTAGTTTTGGTTTTAGTAACTTTGGAGCGCGTCCGTGAATTTTAGATGAGAGAATTAAAAAAGGCTGCTTAATTTTTTGTTACAGGTGTTTTATGAAAGAAAGGAGCCTAGTCATTGTCGTCTTCTTTCTCAAAGTCCAGTGCGCAGGAATTTATACAGTAACGAAGCCCGGTGGAGTTTGGCCCATCAGGAAAAACGTGGCCCAAATGTGCGTCGCAGCTACTACAAAGGACTTCGGTCCTCATCATTCCAAGACTTACGTCAGCCTCTGTAGTTACATGTTCTTGGTTTGCAGGCTCCGTGAAACTGGGCCAGCCTGTACCTGATTCGAACTTTTTATCTGATCTGAACAGTTCCTTTCCACAACCCACACACTTGTATACGCCTTGTTCTTTGTGGTCATTATACTGTCCGGTAAAGGGTCTCTCGGTTCCTTTTTGTCTAGTTACATAATGCTGCTCTTCAGTGAGGATTTCACGCCACTCTTCTTCAGTCTTTTTAACTTTCTCAGACATGTTTATCTCCTTATGAGAGTTTACTAAACTAACACCGGTTTTCCATTAAAATATACAACAGTAATTAACCTATCAGAAATACGAGTTGAAACCTAAAAAAGTTTTATACTTCCAAAATAAGATACGCTATCCCGCCTTCTTTCTTTCAATTGAGAACCAGGCTACAAAAGTACAAAACAGAACTAGTCCCGAAGAGATAAGCATCATCAGTCTAAAACTGGCTAAAAAGGATAGATTAATTGCATTTTTTATATAAGTCTTAGTTTCATATTCAATGTTCTCCGGTATTTCAATGAGCAGTATCTTGATACGCTGATCGTCGATGGACTGTCTTACCTCCTGTTGGAGTTCCACAGAGTCAAGCTCAAAGTCCAGACTTTTATTAAATGTAGATAATACAAATACTCCCATCACGGCAATTGCCAAAAGCCCTGCTATTCTACCGGCAGTGTTATTTATTCCGGATGCAACTCCTGACTCCTTAAGTTCGACAGATTCCATCACGGCAGTTGTGAGAGGGGGGATCAGGATAGCCATCCCTACTCCCAATACGGTAATAGCTGGGAAGAAAGTAGTCCAGTAGTTCCCGCCAATACCGGGCAGCGTAAACAGAAAAAAGCCGATAGAGGCCAATATTGTCCCCGCAATTAACGGCAGCTTAGCACCATATTTTGCAACAAGTCCTCCTGCCCAGGGAGAGAATATAAAGAGAGCAAGCACAAGAGGAACAAAGGCAAGACCTGCGCTTGCAGCAGAGTAACCTTGTAACTGTATGAGATTAAAGGGAATAAAGAATATCGCCCCGCTCCATGCAGCCCAGAACAATAACGTAATAAAATTTCCGCCACGAAAAGTCTTTGACTTAAAAAGATTAAGAGGCATCATAGGGGAAGATGTCCGACTCTCATGGAAAAGAAAACCTAATAAGCTAAGCCCCCCGACAATTAGAGGGATAATCACTTTGGGATGTCCAAAGCCAATATTGGCCGAGTCTATTAATCCAAACACTATGCAGCCTAAACCTAAAGTTACAAGTAACGATCCCAATAGATCGAGTTTGCCCTCTCCGCTGCCTTTCTTGCTCTCGGGAATTCGGAAATAAAGAATTCCCAGAACGATTAAAGCTAGAGGGACATTAATAAAGAATACATAGCGCCACGAATGATTCTGTGCAAGCCATCCACCCAGAATAGGACCTAGTGTAGTTGTTATAGCTGTAAAACCAGACCAGATTCCAATAGCTCTACCCCGGCGCTGATCACTAAAAGATATATTAACAATTGCGAGGCTCCCCGGTATTAGAAGCGCGCCTCCTGCCCCTTGAAAAGCTCTGGCAATAATAAGTTGACTTGTATTTGGGGAGAGACCGCACCATATTGAGGCTCCTGTGAACAGAACTATGCCCAGTGCAAAGATCCTCTTTCTTCCAAACTTGTCTCCAAGTGAGCCGCCCAAAAGCATTAGCGACGACATAAATAGAGCATACGCTTCCATTATCCACTGAACCTGTGGGATTGTCGCGTTAAGCTCGGATTGAAGTACCGGAATCACTACGTTCATAGCAGTACTATCTATAAAAGCCATACTAGAGCCGAGAATAGTTGCAAGCAATACCCATCTTCCAACCTTTGCGCTTACTGGAGAAATTGCTGAAGGGACATCAATATTATCGTGGGATAACACTTTATTCGTCATCTATATACCTATCAATTTATACTTACCGTATTTTATGTATATGGAATGCCAACTCCGCAGTGGGCGTACAGGTAGCTTATCCTACCCGAATGAGAATAAATTATCTCTTTTTATCACAAGTATCTAGTTTAAGATAAATGCGATTATTAGATAATGATTGGAGCTGTTAAGGTTCAAGTAGATAAACTTTATATAGAATATGGAATTGTTAGTTACTTCCGCACTAGATTATCTTCAAAAACTCGCCATCCCCCTCCCGGTGCTTTGTAGAGTGAGATGAGGTTTATGACAACATCCGTTTCACTTCTGAGAAGCCTGCCTTCAACCCCAGTCTAAGTCGGTTCAGCATCAAGCACGGTTAGGAAATCGTCGAGCATTTTACATGTTAAATATGGTTTATGACTAAATCAGTTCCGCGTTCTCCCTCCATTTGCTTACTATTTGAGGAGATTCCGAATCTGATTGCAAGTCTCATTTCTAATTGACTCAGTGTTCCCTCAAGCGAGATAGGCTCTCCTTAGGAAATTACTAATATTTATATTCGTGATATAACTTCCCCCGATACGTACCAAGCAGTCTGGAGAAAACCTTGTTAGACAAAAGCTTTACAATTAAATCTCCAATATGGGGCGAGATTGAATCGGCAAGAAGTAACAACCTTGGCTGAAATGGAACGATTATTCTCGCTTGATTATAGTAGACGCCGTTAACAACAGCCTTCGCAACCAATTCAACAGATATGGGAGTCATCCCTCTAAAAGGCGGGGGCATATCTTCGGGTCTAACGTGGTCGAGAAGAGGGATTTGTGTTAATGCGGGATGAATAATCGAGACATTGATTTCACTTCCGGAGAGTTCTTGTCTTAATGAATCGGTGAATGCCGAAATGGCGTGCATTGCTGAGGAATATCCTCCGAAATGAGGAAACGCTTTCTTCCCTACAACAGATGACATATTCATAATATGGCCAGACCCCTGCTTTTGCATCACAGCTAGAACTTCCTTAGTAGTGTAAACGGTTCCGAAGTAGTCGACATCTATCATCTTCTTTACATTTTCAATAAAGTTTTCATCCTCTACACGACCCACATAAGAGCTCCCGGCATTATTAAAGAGGACATCAATTCTGTCGAATTCTGATAAAACCGTTTTTACCATTTGGTGAACCTGACCAGCATCCGATACGTCTGTAGGCACAACCAAAACATTAGTGTTAAAACTTCTGATCTCATCCGCCACTCCTTCTAGCTTGTCGGCAGAGCGTGAAACTAATACTGTTTTTGCTCCCTCCCTGGCAAACTCAAGTGCCGTGGCCCGACCGATACCACTTGAAGCCCCCGTAATTATGACAACCTTATCTTTAAATCTATCTATTTTACTCATTTGTTAATACCTCCTTAATTGTGGTAAATCCTTGTAAATATTCTTCTCACACTTACACTGCAATTTTGCTCTTATTAACCCATGCGGAAGAAGAATCTGTATCAAGCAAGGCAAGCCTATTCTGTTTCGCCGTCACTAACCATTCTTTGCTATCATGAGCTAATACTGGATCTTTTAATAACGGATAACCGCGCTCAGACTCCCAGCCATCAAGCTCTGGAGTAGGGGTCAACATCGTCCTAAGCATTAGCCAAGCCGCGCTGAACTTGTTTCCAATCTTAAAGCCTGGAAAGATCAGGTCCGGATTATTGATGTAACGTTCCGCCGTAATTTTGAAGTCTTCAGGTGGGCTTCCGGTCACAAGCTCAACATGATCAGTTGGAGCACCCACAGCATAGGTGCCGCCGCGCAACTCCTCCGCATAGTGGCGTACCTGGGCAATTTCGAAGTTCGAAAATCTGAGAGCTTTAGCTGCCTTAATGAACATCCAAGTTGGAACGTCCTGATAGCTAACATCACGATCTAGAATACTACCAAACACCTGAGCTACATCGTGTCCTGAAATAAGCTTTGGTCCTGTGGGTCTGTAGTTTTTATTTATATGCAATCCCGGTTTTTCAAGAACTCCTGTGACCACTGAGGCAATGTCCTCATTTGATGGCGGCGCATTTAGCCCATTGCCAAATGGAAGCATGAGCTTGCCGAAGTTGACAACTGCGGGCAGACCGAAGAAATAAGTGAAGGCAAACATACCGGGGTTGATGTAAACGACATCAACCGTCGGCATCCATTGATATATATTGTCTGTCAGCCAATGCTCTCGCTGATGGATAGACGGGTGAGTCGGATGAGGATTCCATGCTGCCATGAGTGCTACCACCTCCAACTTTGCTTCCTCCGCTGCCAGAGCGAAAAGCATCGAGCCATGCAACAAATTCGCTGTAAAAGGCGCACAATAATAAGCGCGCTGAACATCAACAAGCGCCTCACGGAGATCTCGCATGTCGTACAGGTCCCCCACGAAAATCTCAGCGCCGGCTTTCCTTAGACGCTCGGAGCGAGAGTCGTGACGGCGCACGAACGCCCTTACCGGAAAACCTTTCTCTAAGAGTTGAGTCACGACCAGAGACCCAGTGTGTCCTGCAGCCGACGTGACAAGTATTCTTGGTTTATTCATTTAATTCCTCCTATATAAGTGTATATGCACATAAAAATTCAAATTTTTTTACTCGCTTTTAAGATTTGAGACCAAGCCAGAAAGATTTGACATCATAGAATCCCAAGTCTCTAAACCCAATGCTGTTTTTATTTTTCCCTGTGTTTCTTTCCATATAGGATAAGCTTCCTGAAGTTTCTCTTTCCCTGCATCAGTTAATTTCACTATACGTGTCCTGCGGTCATCTCCCGGCTCCACCTTAATAAATCCGTTTTTTTCTAAAGGCAACAAATTTCTCCCGAGTGTAGTGCGATCAGTCACCATAATCTCAGCCATGTGGGTTACCGTAATAGGACTATATGCGAATGCACTTGCAAGCAAAGTAAACTGAGTTCCAC
>JBBDIN010000057.1:0-6317 GCA_040880385.1 Thermodesulfobacteriota bacterium
CAGCAACAGACCTTGTACTTACAGTTACACAAATGCTAAGAAAAAAAGGAGTTGTAGGCAAGTTCGTAGAATTCTACGGACCGGGTCTAAGCAAGCTAGCCTTATCCGATAAAGCAACTATCGCCAATATGGCACCAGAATACGGAGCTACAATGGGATTTTTCCCTGTTGATTCTGAAACGCTAAACTACCTCAGAATTACTGCAAGAGAAGACGTAGTAGATCTAGTTGAAGCTTACACAAAAGCACAGGGTATTTTCAGAACAGACGATACTCCTGACCCCAACTACACAGATACCCTGACGCTTGATATCTCAACAGTTGAGCCATCAATGGCCGGACCTAGCCGTCCTCAGGATAGAGTTTCATTAAAAAATCTTAAAAATTCATTTGAGAATTCACTAAAAGAAAAAACCGGAAACGGAGCTGATCTAGGCAAAAGAGTAGCTGTACAATTAAACGGGGACTCTTCTGAGATGGGGAACGGATCTGTTGCAATTGCGGCTATAACGAGTTGCACAAACACTTCAAACCCCTCAGTTATGGTTGCTTCAGGACTTGTAGCTAAAAAAGCGGTAGAGAAAGGTCTCACAATTGACCCTACTGTTAAAACAAGCTTGGCCCCAGGCTCAAGAGTTGTTACGGATTACTTGGACGCCGCAGGACTAACACCATACTTAGATAAACTTGGGTTTGATCTCGTAGGCTATGGTTGTACTACCTGCATTGGAAACAGCGGCCCTCTAGCTGCTCCCATAGAAGAGGCAATCAAAGAAAATGATTTAACCGTATCCGCTGTATTAAGCGGCAACAGAAACTTCGAAGGCCGAGTACATCCTTTAGTAAAATTCTCCTACTTAGCTTCACCCCCACTAGTTGTAGCATTTGCTCTTGCCGGAACGGTGGACATTGATATATATAACGAACCGATAGGAATAGGAACAGACGGCGAGTCCGTTTTCTTGAAAGATGTCTGGCCTACTCAGGATGAAGTAAAAGAGACGGTTCAAAATGTACTAAACCCGGGAATATTCAAAGCACAATATTCACAAGTTTTTGAGGGAGACGATACTTGGAAAGGGCTTGAAACACCTGAAGGAAACCTATATGAATGGGATGACAGCTCTACTTATATAAGAGAGCCGAATTTCTTTGATGACCTTACTTTGGATCTCCCTGAAACAAATGATATAAAGGGTGCACATGCACTTGCAGTTTTAGGCCATTCCATAACCACAGACCACATATCACCGGCTGGCTCTATACCAAAAAGCGGACCGGCAGGAGAATACTTAATATCTCAAGGAGTCGAGCCAAGAGAGTTCAACAGCTTTGGATCGAGAAGAGGTAATCATGAAGTCATGGTTAGGGGTTCTTTTGCAAACATTCGTATTAAAAACCTTATGGTTGAAGGTTCAGAAGGCGGGGTAACAAAACATGTCCCAACTAATGAAGAGCTTGCCATATATGATGCTTCAATCAGATATCAACAAGAAGGTGTTCCACTAATTGTAATAGGCGGGAAAGAATACGGTACAGGAAGCTCAAGAGACTGGGCCGCAAAAGGAACACTGCTATTGGGTGTTAGTGCTGTAATTTCAGAAAGTTTTGAAAGAATTCACAGAAGTAATCTTGTTGGAATGGGAGTTCTTCCACTTCAGTTTAAAGAGGGAGACAGCGCTGAATCATTAGGAATTACAGGATATGAAAAATTTGACATCGAGGGTATAGAAGATGTGCTTGCACCTGGAAAAGACATCTTAGTAAGAGTGATGCCCCCAGGAGGCCAAGATTTCACATTTAACGCAATATGCCGCCTGGACAGTCCTGTAGAAGTCGATTATTACAAAAATGGAGGCATTTTACAGATGGTGCTCAGACAAATGATGCAGGACAAGTCATAATCTCTGTCTTAAATTATGAAGTCTTCAAATTTTGTCAAAGTTAATGGAAAAGAGAAAAAAATTGTTCATTTAGCCCAAAATACGCCGGATTTGCTGGTATGATTTGAATTTTGATTTATTTGGTTTATATTTTTAAACCAAAATTAGAGAATGAAAAGGGGAGCTTAAACAATGTCATCCGAAAAACCCCAAGTGGGGAGTAAGATACAGATTGATAAGAAAAACGACTGCTTAATTGTTCCGAATAATCCAATTATTCCTTTCATCGAAGGTGACGGTATAGGGCCTGATATTTGGCACGCGTCACAAATCGTATTTGATGCTGCAATTGAGAAAGCATACGGCGGCCAGAAAAAAATTGTATGGCACGAAGTATTAACGGGAGAAAAAGCCTTTGAAGAAACAGGAGAATGGCTACCCGACAAAACCATTGAAGATCTTAAAGAATATGTTGTTTCAATAAAAGGCCCTCTCACTACCCCTATCGGAGGAGGGATCAGAAGCTTAAACGTAGCTTTAAGACAGATTTTAGACCTCTATGCGTGTGTACGCCCTGTAAAATATATAAAAGGCACACCGTCTCCGGTTAAAAGACCTGAAGACATGGATATGATCATTTTCAGGGAAAATACAGAGGACGTTTACTCTGGTATAGAATGGCAGAGCGGCACCAAAGAAGCTTATGAAATCAGAACTTACTTGGTTGAAAAATACGGCGTATTCATTAGAGAACATTCTGGAATAGGAATAAAACCTATAAGTCCTCTTGGAACAAAAAGACTTGTCAAAAAGGCAATTAAACATGCATTGAAAAAAGGTCTTGAAAGCGTCACCATAGTGCATAAAGGTAATATTATGAAGTATACAGAAGGTGCTTTTAGAGACTGGGGTTATGACCTTGCAAAAGAAGAATTTCCGGACCGCACCATTACAGAGGACGAGTTTTGGGATGAGTATGACGGCAAGAAGCCAGAGGGCAAAGTCGTTATTAAAGACAGAATTGCCGACAATATGCTTCAGCAGATATTAACAAGAACTAAAGACTATCAAGTGATTGCCACTCCAAACCTTAACGGAGACTATTTGTCTGATGCATGCGCTGCTCAAGTTGGCGGATTAGGTATGGCTCCTGGAGGCAACATAGGAGACCATCTGGCACTTTTTGAAGCAACTCACGGAACAGCGCCCAAGTACGCCGGGCAGGATAAGGTAAATCCGAGCTCTTTAATTCTTTCAGGTGTAATGATGCTTGAGTATCTTGGATGGAATGAAGCAGGCGACTTAATACTAAAAGCCATGGAAAAAACTATTCTGGATAAGACAGTTACATATGACCTAGAACGTCAGCTTGATAACGCCAAACTACTTAAGTGCTCAGAGTTTGGAGAAGCAGTAGCTGAAAATATGGACAGGGCATAAAAAACAAATAAGATAAAAATGGGTTTTGATCCCAATATTTAAGAAAGAATAAAGGAGCAATTAAATGGCTAGACCGAAAATTTCAGTAATTGGCGCCGGAAATGTAGGTGCATCAACAGCTTTAATGCTATCTCAGATGGAGTTAGGTGATATTGTTTTAGTAGACATTGTAGAAGGCATGCCTCAAGGCAAATCACTTGACATGATGCAGATGAACCCTATTTACGGGTACGACTCAAACATTACAGGAACAAATAGTTACGATGAAACAGAAGGGTCAGATATTGTAGTAATCACCTCAGGAATTCCCCGCAAACCCGGAATGAGCAGAGATGACCTTATTTCAACAAACACAAATGTGGTTAAACAGGTTACGGAGAACGTAGCCGCAAAATCACCAAACGCAATTCTAATACTTGTCACAAACCCTCTTGATGCAATGGTTTATGTAGCTCATAAAGTAAGCGGATTCCCAAGAGAAAGAGTTATGGGGATGGCAGGAGTTTTGGACTCAGCCAGATTCAGAGCATTTATCGGAATGGAGCTTGGGGTTTCTGTTGAAAACATCAATGCATTTGTTCTTGGTGGACATGGAGATGACATGGTACCGCTTGGAAGATTTACCACCGTTGCAGGTGTGCCGGTTACCGAGCTTATTCCTCAGGAGAGATTGGAAGAAATTATTCAGAGAACCCGCGGCGGAGGCGGAGAGATAGTAAAACTACTCAAAACCGGAAGCGCTTTTTACGCTCCAGCCATGTCCGCAGTTGAAATGGTAGAAGCAATCCTAAAAGACAAGAAAAAAATTCTTCCGTGCTGTATATTAGCTCAAGGAGAATATGGAGTTAATAACACATTTGTGGGTCTGCCGGTTAAATTAGGAAGAACAGGTATTGAGCAAGTTTTTGAAATTACACTCAGCGACTCAGAAACAAAAGAACTTCATGTGTCAGCAAGTCACGTGAAAGAACTTTGCGAGCACATTGAAGGTCTGGGCATAATCTAAAAGCTAGGTAAGTTTAGTTGTGTGGCAAACGGAATGACAACTAACTACTTAAATAGTGTTTGAGAATAGATTTATCAAGTCATTATAAAAACAAACAACGGCTAATATAGGTTAAGGGAGGAATTGATATGGCTAACGGGACTGCTCAAAGTTCAATTACGCTAAGAACTGACGCTTGGTGGATTTCACCACTTATTACAGCGATAGTGCTCGCCTCATTTGGCGCTTATTCAACATGGCGTGCCTTTTCAAACGTTGATTTTCTGGTGCAGCCTTATTTATCACCATTTTATTCACCATATATCCTTGCTTCATGGTGGCCGTTCTCTCCTGCCTTGTTAATACTCTGGGCCCCACTGGGGTTTAGAGCAACCTGTTATTATTATAGAAAAGCATATTACAGATCATTCTTTATGGCCCCTCCCGGGTGCGCTGTTAGGCCTATGGCTAAAGCAGGTTCCTATGACGGTGAATCAAAGTTTCCATTCATAATCCAGAACATACACCGTTACTTCTTCTATGCAGCGGCTGTCGTGCTGTTCTTCCTTTGGGTAGACGCATTCCACGCTCTATGGTTTGAAGACGGTTTTGGAATAGGTGTTGGAACGATTGTTTTATTCGTAAATGTTTCACTATTATCAATGTATTCGCTTTCCTGTCATTCGCTGCGTCATCTAATTGGTGGGAGACTCGATGTATTTTCCAAATGTCCGACTCGTTTTAGGCTTTGGGAAAAAGTCAGTGGCTGGAATGAAAACCATATGCTATGGGCATGGGTCAGCTTGTTTAGCGTTGCACTTGCTGATCTATATATCTTCTTACTAGCTAAAGGAATAATTACCGACGTGAGGTTCATATAATGGAAAAGTACGAAACACACACACATGATGTAATAGTTATTGGAGCTGGAGGAGCAGGCCTTAGAGCTTCTATAGAAGCCTCTGCACAAGGGGCCTCTGTCGGACTTGTATGTAAGTCACTTCTAGGAAAAGCTCATACGGTTATGGCTGAGGGTGGAGTAGCGGCAGCACTTGCCAACGTTGATTCTAAAGACAATTGGAAGACCCATTTTCATGACACCATGCACGGCGGCAAATTACTCAACAACTGGCGCATGGCTCAACTTCACGCTCAAGAAGCACCTGATCGTGTAAGAGAGCTTGAGCACTGGGGAGCACTGTTTGACCGTACTAAAGAAGGAAACATCAATCAGAGGGCCTTTGGTGGACACACATGGAAACGACTTGCCCATGTTGGTGACCGCACGGGACTCGAAATGATACGGACACTCCAGGACAGAGGTATTCACACCGGAGTTGATGTATACATGGAATGCACTATTACACATTTACTTAAAGACGGAGACCGCATATCAGGAGCATTTGGATATTGGAGAGAAAGCGGCAGATTTGTACTATTTAATGCTAAAGCAATTATCTTGGCAACAGGCGGGATTGGTAAATCTTATAAAGTTACATCAAATTCTTGGGAATACACAGGGGACGGACACGCACTTGCTTATGAAGCAGGGGCTGATCTTATTGACATGGAATTTGTACAGTTCCATCCCACAGGAATGGTGTGGCCTCCAAGTGTAAAAGGAATCCTCGTTACCGAAGCTGTAAGAGGAGAGGGCGGAACACTTACTAACAGCAAGGGCGAAAGGTTTATGGAGAAATACGATCCCGAAAGAATGGAGCTATCCACAAGGGACGTAGTAGCAAGATCCATTTACACGGAAGTTCAAGAGGGACGTGGTTCTCCCCACGGAGGCGCGTTCTTAGATATATCCCACAGGGGAGCAGAGTATGTTAAAAAGAAACTCCCAAGTATGTACCATCAGTTTAAAGAGTTTGCTGAGATAGATATCACCAAAGAACCAATGGAAGTTTTCCCAACCACACACTATGTGATGGGTGGAGTAAGGGTCGATCCGGAAACAGCGCAAAGCACAGTAAACGGACTATTTGCCTGTGGTGAAGTTGCTG
>JBBDIN010000058.1:0-695 GCA_040880385.1 Thermodesulfobacteriota bacterium
AGGAAAAACAAGGGACGACGCTGCGGGAGAAGCTTTTGATAAGGCTGCTAAAATCATGGATTTACCCTACCCAGGCGGGGTAGAAATAGATAGGCTAGCAAAAGAGGGAAACAGAGAGGCAATCCCATTCCCTCGACCGTTTATGAGCACCCCTACTCTTGATTTCAGCTTTAGCGGTGTTAAAACCTCAGTTCTTTATTATCTCAGAAAACACCCTAACCCGAGTCTGCAAGAATTAAGAGACATATGCGCAAGCTACCAAGAGGCGATTGTAGAAACTCTTGTTAGCAAAACATTGATGGCAGCAAAAGAGAATCATGTGAAAAGTGTTGTAATTGCTGGAGGTGTCGCTTGTAATTCAAGGCTAAGGGAGCTTTCTAAAGAAAAGCTGGAGCAGGAAGGCATATCTGTTTATATCCCCTCCCCTAAATACTGCACTGATAATGCCGCCATGATAGGATCTCTTGGGGGCTTTATGTTTCAAAACGGGACCACGTCAGAACTTAGCCTCACACCCTTCTCTACCTCTAGGCCCAAATACGGCAGAGGAAGAGGCGGGCAGGCTAAAACAGCTTAACTCGAAAGACTTCAATCTTCGTAATCTACAACAGCCCTATCTGTCCTGATCTCACCGACGAAATCTACAATCTTTACATGCTCCGGGTGATTCTGATAAGCATTTAGCCCTTCTTGAT
>JBBDIN010000058.1:705-6292 GCA_040880385.1 Thermodesulfobacteriota bacterium
CGTCAAACGCCGCAGGAGAGGGATTGAAATTAATACCAACCTCAGCAGCTTTTAATGATTCTATTTTGCCTTTTAATGACTCAAGAGCGTCTTTTAATTTGAGCGCATTTTCCTCTTTAGTTGCACCGGCGGCTTCATCTTTTAGTCTCCACATCACTATATGCTTAATCATAAATATCTCCTTTAATAATTATGCTTTGGATTAATTCTTGTCTGTTTGGATTATGTTTTGATTTTTCACGAGTAACAAATAAACTTAATATTATCTTATACCTAAAATCTATACAATTCTT
This sequence comes from Thermodesulfobacteriota bacterium, assembly GCA_040880385.1. Taxonomy (GTDB): domain Bacteria; phylum Desulfobacterota_D; class UBA1144; order Nemesobacterales; family UBA2774; genus CR02bin9. The sequence continues at coordinate 999 of JBBDIN010000058.1, forward strand.
ATAAAAGATTATACTTATAGAAACCAAAGAGTATTAAGAAAATCGTATTCAAAATTTAGGAGCATATAGAAATTGGCATTAATGGATAACGAGGAAGCCAAAAAAGTGAAGAAGACTTATGACTTAAAACTCATAAGATGGCTGTTCGGATACACGAGGCCGTATAGGACAGCTATGTTTCTAGCACTTGTATTTATGATTATTACAGCTGCGCTTGAGCTAACTGTGCCCTATATTGCCAAATTGGCTGTCGATAAATACATCTACCCCTCTTGGAGAATTGCAGAATTAAGCGATAAAGATACGGACAGAAAATTAGTCTTAGATATAAAAGATAAATATTCTAACCTGGTAGTACCCATAAACCAGAACTCGTATTTGATAGATATGTCTGAGATAGACAATGAAGACAGGCACAATCTTGAGAAACTGGGTCTCGTCTCTAAGGAAAGGTATTTGGCAATTAATCAGAGTGAACTAAGCGCTGAGGACTATAAAAAAGTAAACACTATCGTTTCTAATAATAAAAGTATCTTTAAAGAAACCGGCGCTTATGATTATATAAGCTACTCATCACTTGGTCAGCTAAGTAGAAGTGAGCTTTTAGTTCTAAGAAGTGATGAAATAAAACAAGTGGTTAGGCTTGCATCCCTACTCTTATTGTGTCTGTTGGGAGTATTCATATTCAGCACTCTTTACACATATATTCTCAATTACTCAGGCCACAAAATCATGCACAGAATGAGGGTCAATGTATTTTCTCATATCCTAAAACTACCACAAACCTTCTTTGACAAGAATCCGGTGGGGAGACTCTCCACAAGGGTAACTAATGACGTAAATGCGATAAATGAAATGTACACATCGGTAATGGTACAGTTTTTTAAAGACATACTCGTAGTAATCGGTGTTTTTGTCGTGATGTATTTTATGAATAAAACGCTCACGGTTTTTGTGTTTATATTGACCTTGCTGATGTTAATTTTTGCAAGTCTTTTCAGAATGAAATTAAAGACGGTTTATAGGGATGTCAGAATTTCAATTGCTAAATTAAACGCTTTCGTTCAAGAGAGTGTCAGAGGGATTATTCTTATTAAGCTATACAACAAAGAGATAGAAAACTTTGAAAAGTTTAAGGGTGTAAACAGTGAAAACTATAAAGCCAATATGGATCAGCTTTGGGTCTATGCCACATTTAGACCGTTTATAGAATTCACCAGCGTATTCACAGTCGCGTTTATCCTCTGGTACGGAGGATTAAAGGTGTTAACTTTGGATCTAACTCTGGGAGCATTAATTGCTTATCTATACTATGTGAGATTGTTATTCAGACCGATAATGGAGCTTGCTGAAAAGTACAATATCTTTCAGTCTGCAGCTGCAGCTACAGAGAACCTTTATGAACTAGTTAATGCTCCTCCTGAAGAAAACTCGGGGAGAAACGAAGGAGAAATTAAGGGAGAGATTGAATTTAAGAATGTTTGGTTCTCCTATGACGACAAAGAATGGGTATTGAAAAATATTTCATTTAAATTAAATCCGGGTGAAACAGTAGCCCTAGTTGGATTAACAGGGTCAGGTAAAACTACAATAGTAAATTTAATTCTAAGATTTTACGAAGCTCAAAAAGGCGAGATTTTACTGGACGGAGTTAATATTAGAAATTACAATCCGAACTTTTTAAGAGATAACATATCTGCAGTATTCCAGGACCTGTTTTTATTCGGGAAAAACACATCTGACAACAATGAGCAGAGCACAAACAACATGCCGTCGATAAGAAATATGAGTCGGCTTGCTCAAAGCGATAGGTACTTAATTTCTTCGGGCGAAAAACAACTGGTATCTATTAGCCAAGCATTTTCAAAAAACGCTAAATTCATGATTCTAGATGAAGCAACTTCAAATATTGATGCCAACATAGAAAAACGTATTCAAGAAACGATTAGAAAAAATGGTAACGGGACTACAACTTTAATCATCGCTCATAGGTTATCAAATGTGAGGGAAGCTGATAGAATACTTGTGATTCATAAAGGTGAGATCACGGAGTCCGGAACTCACGCTTCACTTCTCGCTGAAAAAGGAATTTACTTTAATCTATATAATCTGCAAAATGAGATACGCCGTTTTTCCACTTTACCAAGTTGATGCCGGTATAAACAAAATATGGAATTTCTATCTCTAGAAAACCAAATCGACAAACTAGTTGAACATTTAAAAAAGCGCGAGAAATTCAGCGATTCTGAATTAAATATAGCAACCTCTCCATATCGTATTTCGCCCCTAGGAGCACACATCGACCATCAAGGCGGACCGGTATTGGGAATGACTATTAATGCCAGGACTCTCTTGGCTTTTATACCGAATTATGAGAGAAAAATTTGCCTCTACAGCTTAAACTTTCCTGGAGTTGTGGAATTTGACTTAGACAACGTTAAGACTCCTAGAAGAGATGACTGGGGCAGATACGCTATGGGGGCAGCTAAAGTTATTCAAGAACATATGCCAATTGAAGTTGGATTTACTGGAGCAGTAGCAGGGTCACTTCCTGCAAGCGGCTTAAGCTCTTCAGCTTCAGTGGGTCTTGCGTATCTAAAAGCACTTTCTCACTTAAACACAGCCCATCTCACATCAAAACAATACGTTTCTTTGGATTCAAAGATTGAAAATGAATACCTGAAATTACAAGTCGGCATTTTAGATCCATCTTCAATTGTTCATGGCAAGAAGAGCTGCATTCTTCGCATAGATAGCTTATCGGGGGAAGTTGTTCCGCATGCCAAACCAAATTTTGGACTGGATTTTAAGATTTTAATAATATATTCAGGGCTTACTCGGGAGTTAACTTCATCAGGTTTTAATGAGAGGGTTGAGGCCTGCAAAAAAACCGCGGGGCTACTGGGACTTATGGGGGGATTAAAATCTCCAAGTATTTTATCAGACATACCATCTCAGGTTTATGAAGCGCAGAAAAAAAGACTGCCCGAGGATATAAAGAATTGGGCGATTCATTATTTCTCAGAAGTACAGCGTGTGGAGGAAGGAATAAAGGCTTGGGATACAGGAAATATTAAGAAATTTGGGGAATTGATGAACGAATCTTCGAAGAGTACTCTTGAAAATTATGACACAGGGAGCCAAGAAACTGATTGTCTCTTTAAATTAACAAGCTCAACTGAAGGAGTGTATGGTGCAGCCATTAATGGAGGAGGATATGGAGGCTGTGTTGTAGCTTTTGTTAGTAATGATTTTCCCGAAAACTCTGCTTATGAAATAATAAATCAGTACACAAATGAGTATCCTGAATTAAGAGAGCAAGCTGCTGTCTTTTTTGCGGAATCAGACAATGGACTCATACTACTGTAAAATCTTATAGTATATTATGTTAGTAACAAACTATTAGGTATCCTAAATATAGGTAAACATATGTCTATTTTTGATCCAATATACCGACAAAATAATTTAGGCGGTCAGATAACTAGGACTTTATTTAGTATAAGCCAAGCAGTTAGAAATATTTTCTGGGATAAGAGTAAGATTGAACACCTCACACCGGTTCAGATAAAGACCCTTCTATTCATCAACTATACTAGAAAAGATGCTATTACGGTAGGTTATGTTGCCAAAAACCTTGCCTGTACTCCAGCTACTGCTAGTGGAATAATAGACTCTTTGGAAAAGAAAAAGCTCATATTAAGAAGCCGAGACTTGGAGGACCGTAGGAAAGTCCACTTGGAATTAACTCGTAGTGGGCTTAGAGAGGTTCACCTCGTTGAAGATATTGGAAAGGAACTTGAAGAAATTGTATCAGAATTTACCAATAGCGAAAAAGCTGTTTTGGAAAAGTTGTTAGTTAGAATAACGGAGAGGCTTATCGAGAAAGGGCTTATTTTTAGCAGCGATAGATGTACAGATTGTTGCTATTTTAGTAGAGATAGATTTTTGGGTGAACCAAAACCGCATTATTGTGAGCAGCTTCACACCATCCTAAGCGAGGATGACATTTGCAAAGAATGTCCTCACTATAAAAAACATTGATTTCTTAAAAAATTTTAATATAATTATTTAGGGTACCTAAATATTAGTTACCCTAAACTATATTGTTCTGAGGACTATCGATATGCCGCTTAAACAATTAGGAGAGGAAATAGCAGCAGAGCAGGACTATAATGAGAATGAGATCAATTTTGATTCTCTCAATGATGAGAATAAGGATGATGAACCAGAATCTGAAAAAACAGAGATAGAAACCGAGAGTATAGACAAGAATTTTAGACTTCTTTTTGCATATTATAAAGAGTTAAACGGGGAACAATTACTAACCAGACGAGACGAAATAGTGCTATCGGCTCAAATGAAGATTTGCAAAGAAAAGGCTAATTTAATAATAAACGGGTTGAACTCAAAACAAAATAAAAACCAATTTAAAAATAAAAGGAATATTGTACGTTCTGATGCTAAACTCAGATTAATTCAAAATAGAGCACTGAGAATTAGAGAAAAATTTATTAAATCCAATTTGAGATTTGTAATTGATCTAGCAAATAGGTATCAAACTAGAGGACTACCACTTTCGGATTTGATACAGGAAGGAAACATCGGTCTTATGAAAGCTGTTGAAAAGTTTGATCATACAAAAGGCTTTAAATTCTCAACATATAGCGCCTGGTGGATACATCAATCATTGTCTAGAGCCATCATGGAACAAACCAAGGTAATTTCCATACCGGTCTATCTACAAGAACAATCATCTATAGTTTATAAAGCAAAGGCTAAGCTAGAACATAATCGGGATAAACCAGCAGAAAGTGAAGAAATAGCTCGGGAAATTGGTATTTCCAAAGAGATAGTAAATACAATTTTAAGAGGAAGAGATCTGACAGTTCCTTTGGAGATATCAGGGGTAGATGAAGACACTAAGACTTATCTTGATATAGTTCCTGACACAAAAAGCAAGAAAGCTGATTATTATTTAGCTCAAAACTCTATGATGAAAAGAGTTAAGGAATCGCTTAACCAATTAACTGACAGGGAAAGAGATGTACTCAAAATGAGATTTGGTATAGATTATGAAGAACATAAACTGGAACAAATTGCACATAAATATGATCTTAGTAGAGAAAGAATCTGACAAATTGAAACCATAGCACTTAATAAATTAGCGGATTCTAAAAAAGCATTGGTATTAAAGGAATTCTTGACATAAACTTAATTACTCTAATAATTATTTAGAATTATTTCAGCTAATAAGTAGGAATTAATAGTGAGTGATAACATCGGTCATATAATAT
>JBBDIN010000059.1:0-24481 GCA_040880385.1 Thermodesulfobacteriota bacterium
TGAGCTATATAGATAGCAGGACCTCCTACACCACTTCCAATGTCCAAAACATAAGTGTCGGCATCTATGCCTGTCTTTCGAATCAATTCATCGAGATAAGGAGGAGTGATAAAAGACTGCTGTCCGATGTCCTGGTCTCCCCAGATGGTTTTTCGCATCAACCGGTTAGCGGGACTATCCAACTGATGTAATTCCGAGTAATCTATGCTCTCTTTCTGTTTCATTTACCTGCTCCTTCTAAAGAATAATTCTTGTCAAGAAAAGTTTTCTCACCAAATGCCTGAAATGATAAGACATGTTTCTATTTTTATTATTTTCAATTTATAACTCCATTTTATGCATAACCTTTTCCTATCTTAACTATCTCACAAAAAACAATCTCTTGTCAATCAAAAATTCCTCTCCAAATGCCCATTCTCCTAGAAAGTGAGTGTAAGCTTCCCATTTAAGTAGACAGTTCTAAAGTAGAACTTTTGGATGTTACCTTTTCCCTAAAGAGTGTTGGCGGCAGCCCTCCGAGCGACTCATGGGGACGCCCCCTATAATAAGTCCATAAGTTAAGATAGATTGTTGACAGGAAACCCTATATACATGAGGTCATTATAATGGGCAGGAAACGTTCACATTCTTCATTATTCCAACTTAAACCAAGCTTGACAAAAGGGGAGCAGTACAAAAAATGAATCCTCTTTGTATGAAAGTCCATCTATAGTAAGTGTGAGACACTTAAATAATATAAAGAATATTATGTTTTTATTAATAGTTCTGGTAATACCATTTTTACTTGCCAATTTTAGTTATGGCCAAGAGGGAAATGATGATGAGCCAATTCTATTATCAAAACTTAGCCTTGAGAACTCTGAAGAAAAATTAATTCACCAATTCATGGAAACAAACAATTTCTCGGTCGATACAAAGAATTATTCTGAAGCAGATGAGACAGAGTTTCTATATACTAAGTCAGAAGATCTGGAAGTTAAGACTGAGAAATTAAGGAAAGAAGATATTCTCAGAGCAGTGCCTAGTATTTCTACAGAAGATAATAAAACTCTAGGTCTTCTCATCCCACCATTTGCATACTTCGCTAAAAAATTCTAATTTCAGAAATTTGATAGAAAAGATTATAAAGATTATTTAGTTAGAAGATGTGATATATTTGCAGAACTTACCACAAGACTATAATAATTAAGATTACAGCAGCACCGATTGCCATAAGAGTAGCATAGCTTCTTATAACGCCAGTCTGAGCAGTTTGCAAAGTAAGAGCGGTATCTTTAAGTGCAGCGGCAACTCCGTTTACAGCGCCGTCAATAATGTTCTGATCAAACCTATAGGCCTGATTACATAAGTAGGAAAACGGTTGCACAAATATATAGTCGTATAGCTCATCTACATACCATTTGTTCTTAGAAGCCTTGTAGAGTGGCTCTATATCCTTTGCAATCTTAGCCGGAGCAGAGGGCTTAAAGGAATAGAGATAAAAGGCAATTATTATGCCCAGGGCAGCGCCGCCGATTGAAAACCCGACCAGGGCCCAATGGCCAAATAGATGGTGTCCTACTTCCTTAGCATTATCAATTAGGATTGCCGGTGAGAGATAATGTTCAAATAAATTAGTATCGTGGAGTCCAACAACCTTACCCATAAAATCAGGTACGCCAATGTATCCCCCGAATATTGAAAGCACGGCTAATACCATAAGAGGGATTGTCATTGAATACGGTGATTCATGAACATACCGCTTAATACTTTCCGGCACCCTGGATTTACCTTCAAATGTTAATAGATATAGTCTCAGCATATATAGCGCTGTAAGAACAACTGTTATAAGAGCTATGATCCAGTGAATCGTATATCCTCTGTCATATAATGCAGCAAGAATTTCATCTTTACTGAAGAAGCCTGACAAAAATGGAACACCTGCAATTGCCAGAGTTCCAATTAAAAATGTAATCGCAGTGATAGGAATTTTCTTTCTGAGCCCGCCCATTTTTCTGATATCCTGCTCATCAGACATGGCGTGAATTACGCTTCCTGAGCCAAGGAACAGGAGAGCTTTAAAAAATGCGTGTGTCACAAGATGAAATAAACCGGCGGCATAAGCTCCCACACCTATTGCCATAAACATATAACCCAGCTGACTCACTGTAGAATAGGCCAGGACTTTTTTAATATCGTTTTGTGTTATTGCGATAGTAGCTGCCAGTATTGCAGTAAAGGCAGCGATTGATACGACTACCATCTGCGCTGTTGGCGATTGCGAGTAGAACACATTACACCTGGCCATCATATATGCACCTGCTGTTACCATCGTAGCCGCATGTATAAGGGCGCTCACTGGCGTTGGGCCAGCCATAGCGTCGGGCAGCCAAACAAAAAGAGGAAATTGAGCTGATTTACCCACAGCGCCAACAAAAAGTAAAAGCCCAATTGCTGTTATCGTTACCGCCGGCACTGCGCTCATAAAAGCCGGATCTAAAGCTTTTCCAAAAACATCCTGGTAATTGACCGAGCCGAAGATAAAGAAGATAAAGAATATGCCTAATATAAAACCGAAATCCCCTATCCTGTTTACAACAAAAGCTTTTCTGCCCGCATAGGCTTTTTCGGTATCTTGGTACCAGAAACCGATCAAAAGAAAAGAGGCTAGCCCGACCCCTTCCCAGCCCACGAACATGAGCGGGAAATTGTTTCCTAGCACAAGTATGAGCATAAAGAAGACAAAAATGTTTAGATAAGTGAAGTATTTAGCAAAACCCTTATCATGATGCATATAGCCAATAGAGTAGATGTGTATTAGGAAGCCGATCCATGTAATCACAAGAGCCATAACGCTTGAGAGGGTATCAAACATCAATTCAAAGCTGACTGTGAAATCCCCAGAAGGAATCCATACAAATAGTTCTTGTATAATCTGTCTTTGAGAGGGCTCTAAGGATAGAAGTTGAACGAAGAAATATGTAGATAGTAATGCTGAGAGCAATACTGCGCCTGAGGCTATGATGCCGGAAATATTGTGTTCTGTGTGTTCATCCCCGTTACATTTCTTTTTCCAGAACCCGGATGCGAATAGAAGCCCGTTTAAAATGGCTCCAATCATCGGAAATAAAATTATCCATACAATCATTTCAAATTATCCCTTAAGAAGCTTTAAGATGTCGATATCAAGACTTTCTTTATGTGAGTATATAGACACTAAGAGCGCCAATCCCACAGCCACTTCAGCGGCCGCTACTGTGATAGTCATAATCATAAATACATGCCCTGTCATATCCCCCAAAGCGTTAGAGAAAGCAACGAAAGCCAAGTTTGCCGCGTTAAGCATTAATTCAAGTGACATTAGTACTATTATTAAATTTTTTCTGACTATAACGCCGTATGCACCTATTACAAAAAGAATCGCGCTTAATACCAGATAATGTTCAATTCCTATATTCAACTCAGTTCGCCCTCTTTTTAGCTATTACAACCACGCCAATGATTGCAACAAGTATTAATATGGAAGTCAGCTCAAACGGCAGCAAATAGTCAGTAAATAGGCTCATACCAACCCCCTGCACAGTACCAAAACCTTCAACATCTGATGCGCCTGTGTTGCTCAAATATAGACCCTTTTTAAAACCAAGGCTTGCAAAATAGCCGACAAAGAACAAAATCACCAATAAAATGCTTACTTTAAATCCTAAGTGTTTAGATTCAAACTTTAAAGCATCAGGTTTTAAGTTTAAAAACATAACGGTAAATAGGAAAAGGATCATAATAGCGCCTGCGTATACGAGAATCTGTATAACAGCCACGAAGTGGGCTAGCAGGAGCACAAATAGCACTGCAGTTGAGAATAATGTGAGGACTAAGGATAGCGCGCTATATACGGGGTTTTTAAAAGTAATCACCATAAGCGCACCAGCCAAAGCAAGCGCTGCAAATACGTAAAACACTACAGTTTCCAAGCTTGTAAATGTCCTCCTGGTAGAGTAATAATCCTTAGGGCTAGAAGTATATTTGGAATGAAAAGATAGTCAAACATTTGGGAGATTTTTGGGGGATGGAGGGTGGAGGATGCGGGATACATGATGCAGGATTAAAAGATTAGATTCTGAATATTCTGGTTTTAGGAATTAACTAGCCTAATTAGAAGCATTTGTAGTTTTAGTTAAAGGCGTCCGATTCTTCACTTGATCAGAATCGTAGTTCAGGGTGACGGAAAAGACAAATCCCTCTCAATCTCCCTTTTCCAAAGGGAGAAGTAAAAGGGTTTCACCCTTCTATATGTAGGCAGAGATAAGACGGAAAACTTTGGATACTTCCTCACCCAAAGATTTAATTAATCCGCCGTGATCCGCTTGCCTTCGAAGGTGACGGGACCGAATGTGTTGATCGGCACTTCGTCGGGATCGAGAGGGTCCTGTTCGGAACTGAAGATCTCGACAAAGACTTCCCCCGTAAACTCGTCAAAGTTTTTATCGAGGGTCCCTGTAAAAGTCGAGCGTCCGTAACCTGTGAAAGCTCCCGTATCAAGTTCATATGTAAAGTCGAGCGTTTTGATTGTAATCTCCCGCTTTCCAGTGTGCTTCCAGGCGCCCTGCTGGTCGCCGAAAGGGTCGGGGCCCTCCATCTGACCGGAATTTTGACTGATCACGGTACCCCGTGTGGTAAGTGTTAGTATCTGCTGGAATCCGTTGCTTTGCCTGAGAAGATAGCTTCCTACCGCTTTCTTCCGCAAGTCTGCGCGGACCTGGGTGGGGAGTATTAACCCAAACGTAGCGGGTATCAAAACCCCCAGCGCAATGTAGAATAAAATTTTTCGAGTTCTCATTCTGAATCCTCCTTTTTTGTTGTGTAACCGGAGACTTACTGTCGGACCAGTATGATCAAATTTACATCAATAATTGTGCTTTACATCGGTATTATAGTCCTCTGATCATAGCAAGTAAAGGGGCTTAAAGCAGGGTGTTTTGTTATCGGCTTTTGGTGACGCCTACTCTGTCGCAGAATTTTATGACCGGACAAATTGAACATTTGGGGGAAATCGGGCGGCAGAGATGCTGACCGAAAGACACCAACAGATTGTTATAGTCGATCCAGTACTCCTTAGGAAGTTTTTTTCTAAGAGCAGTTTCTGTTTCGTCAGGGGCTTTAGTCTTTATATAGCCGAAGCGATTTGAGATTCTGTGCACATGGGTATCTACACAGATACCGGGCTTATCATAACCAAGAGTCACTACCAGATTAGCAGTTTTTCGCCCTACTCCGTTGAATTTTAACAGCTCGTCAATATCATCTGGAACTATAGAATCGTACTTGGTAATCAGATCGCTACAGATTGATCTAATATTCTTAGCTTTGGTTTTATAGAATCCTACAGGATAGATTGCATCTATAATCTGTTTTTCAGAAAGCTTTAGCATTTCAGAAGGGTTATCGGCAAGTTCGAAGAGGCGTCTTGATGCAACGGCAGTTGTTTCGTCCTTAGTACGAAGGCTCAAAACTGTGGAGATTAGAACTTTAAAGGGGTCTTTCGAAGATTCGGCAACAAGAGTGACAATAGGAACATCCCATTTGGGTGTTTCTTTTGCTAAGATTTTGACTATTTTATGGATATAGTCGGCTTTCATATGTAGGTCCGGGATTCACGATGCATGATAGAGAATACATGATGCAGGATTAAAAGATTAGATTCTGAATATTCTGGTTTTAGGAATTAACTAGCCTAATTAGAAGCATTTGTAGTTTTAGTTAAAGGCGTCCGATTCTTCACTTGATCAGAATCGTAGTTCAGAATGACTACTGATTAGATTTCTCGCTTGCACACATTGTGTGCGCTCGAAATGACATATTAAAAGATAAATCCCCCTTTAATTTAAGTATAGTGAAATTTAGTCCCCATTTAACAAGTGTTGAGACTTTGATGTAACAGCGTCCGATTGCGCGCTCGCTTGCAACCGTTCCCTTTTTCTAAGGAGGGGATAAAAAGAAAAAACAAAAGATGAGACCCTGAAACAAGTTCAGGGTGACTAGCATATCACCCACACCTTTAATCCTCCCCCACAATGGGGGGGAAGAAAAAAGCAAAATTGGGAATAAAAAAAGGGAGCCTAGGCTCCCTTTTTGTTTAGTCACAACATTATAGTTGCGAATCTTGTGCTTATTGATGCTTACAATTTAGTGGTTGTAAACATCCATAAGGCTCCTAAGCACGGGAGCCGATTTTGACCTTTTGATTCTCTCAAGCGCCTTTTTCTCTATCTGCCTAATTCTTTCTCTTGTTAATTTGAATTTCTTGCCAATCTCATCAAGCGTATAAGCCGACTCATAACCGATTCCAAATCTCATCTTCACAACGTCCCTCTCACGCTCAGTCAGCCTGAGAAGTGCTGTGTTAATATTTCCGGGAATCGAAACCTCAGCTATTATGCTGTCCACAACAAGTGAGCTTGAATCTTCAACATAATCTAAATAAGTAGCTTTTTCCCCGTCATAAACTGGAGTATCTAAACGGACAACTCTATTTCCGCTTGACTCAAGAATTCTCTTCACATTCTCAACACTCATCTGTGCCTTTTCGGCTATTTCTTCGGGTATAGGCTCTCTTTTATTTTGTTCCGTAAGCACTCGCTTTACGTGTCTCACTTTGCCGGCTTTCTCTAGCAAATAGGCGGGCATCTTAACAGTGCGTGTTTTATTAAATACCCCTCTCGTCATAGCGTGATTAATCCACCAGCAGGCATAGGTTGAAAATCTGAACCCCTTGGAGTAATCAAATCTCTCAACTGCTTTGATAAGCCCAAGATTTCCTTCCTGGATAAGATCCAGAAATGGAATCCCTCTGCCGGCATATCTCTTAGCCATACTTGCAACCAGTCTAAGGTTAGACTTAACAAAGCGATTTCTAAGCTGAACACCTTTTTTTATTGTTGCTTTATATACATACATAAGCATCCTAAGACGGGCTTTTGCTTTGATATCCTGAAGCTCCTTAATTTTCTTGGAGGAGCGCTCATCAAGCTCTAAAATTGCATTTACCTGAGACTCGAGACTTTCAGGGTCTTCTTCGAGTCTGCGGCCTAAAGCATTTTCAAGAACTCTCTTTATATCTTTAGCCTTAGTCTCACAGCTTTTTATTTTAGCCGCTACCAGAGACTCCTCCTGAGGAGTTAACAATGGCTCAGTGCTTACTTCCTGGAAATAAGCGTTGATTAAGCGGAGGTCATGATTGGTAATATCAATTTCTTTCTCTGGTTTCTTCTTTTTTACAGTAACTTGCTCATTATCTAAAGTTTCTCCATCTAAACTCTCTTCTTCATCATCTTCTTCGATCTCTTCATACTCTTGATCTACGAACCCTTCTGTTACGGGCTCAATAACATGAGTTTCGACCTGCTCATTATCGTAACCATCAAATGCTTGACTATATTCTGGGTTTTTTAGCATTTTGCCTCTCCTTCTAAATTAGATGTAATATTGCGTATATTCGATGCATCTACGAAATATTGATGTTATAGATATAAACTAATAAGATTAAGATTTGGTTTCAGATTTAAGTAAAAAACTTAAAAAAAGATCCTCGACCAAATAATTTACAATGATATAGATAAGTTAGGAGCGGATTAAATTTGTTCAATTCCAGAACAAAATAGGAAATACTGCCGAAAACAGCTAATTTGATATGAAAAACTTACTTATTGAAGGGTAGATTGATCATTTTCACCCGAAGCTTGGGATCTAATTCCCTCCCATTTTTGAAATAATATCCTTAGGGAAGTAGAAGCTTCTTGAAGTTCTCCCTCTTCTAACTTATGGAGGAATTGCCATATTTCATCGACCGACTTCTCATTATTCAGTGTGCTAATATGCATAAAAGAGCATATATCTCCGTAATTGAGGACTATAAAGCCGGATTTTTCAAACCCGGAAAACCATGTTTGCAGATCACTTAAGCTCTGACTCATAACACTTAAATTATTGGCAAATAAAGATTGCAGCTTTTTCTCTTCATGCTTTTCAAGGCAGCCTGACAGAATCTGTAATGCTTGCTTTATTCTATCAAGAGCAGTATCTATACTAGTATCGTAATGTATAGCATTAAAGCCCCAGTGTGTATAAAGTGATTTTCGCTCCTCTTCACTGAACAGGATAAACCAATCGATAGGGATGATATTTTCAGAATGTGCAGTATTGGATTTGGAATACATAGGGGCGACAAAATATTTGCCTTCTTCATTTTTCATAAAGTAGCAGTCTTCTATTTCTTTTTTATCTATGCCTAAATGTTTAGAAAGGGCATTCCTAAAGGCTTCATATTCATTGCCAAACCAAACCCCCAGTGGAGATGTGGGTCCTCCCCAATATTTTTCATAAAACTCTGCGTATTCTTTCCAGTAATTGCTCTTGTCCCCAAAACTTTCTATAGGTTCATATATAAGAATGCTGCTTATAGCCATAGTTAAGTAATAAACCAAAGACGATCTAAAATCAATCCTGAGATTAATTAGCAAAGAAATATATCGTTATTGCTATTTAGAGAGAGTTTCTTAGTTACTAATTGATTTCCCCAAAGTTTGACAAGGGCTTTAGAACCCGCGTAATATCTACTTATGAGCTATATTTCACTAGAGGATATTATTAAAGAAGCTAATAAAAGAAAAATCAGTCTTGGGGAAGATCCCGAAAAGACAATTAAGCTTTCTGCAAAGTTAGGATTAATTCCGAAACCGAAAAGAAAGAGGTCTAAGGTTGGTGGGGAGACTAAAACCACCTTATTCTTTCCAGAAAAAACAATAGACAAACTTGCTCAAATCAAATCTCTTAAATCTGAGGGGCTTAGTACTGATGAAATTAGAGACAGTTTTGCGCTTCAATATGTACAGGGAGCTTTAAAAGACCTTCTCGATAATGCCGATGGAGACAAGGTACAAGAGCTTACGCATATAATCAGAAGCGAAAAAGAACTCGAATCTATAGTGGAAGCACCTTTGGTTTATTTGATCGAAGGGATGTCCCCTGATGAGTCTAAAAAACTCCTAACCCTTTTCTGCGGAGTCGGATTTTATGCGTTGATAGAAGCCCAGAAAGCGCTTGAAGAGTTTAATGTGAACGATGCCAGGAAAGCTCTATTTAAAGCCATCTTTTACAACTCCATAGCCGTATTAAGAATGGCGCGCACAACAGGTGATACTAAGCTTGAAGCCACTGCTGCGGAGTTATATGAAAAGGCTGTCATTCAGCCAATAGGCAAAGCTAGTGAGCGGGTTAGAAAAGAATTCACAAGTTCCTTTGATCAATATCTAAAAGACAAAGGACTTACTGATGAGAAAGCAACTTAGAGCTTCTCTGTTATGTGATGTGCCATACTATCTATAGTTTGAAAGGTTTCAGCTGAGATTTCACTTTCGTCTATCCGGATTTGAAATTCTTCTTCTAAAGCTACCACCAGTTCTAAAGTAGCTACGGAATCCAGACCAACACCGAATTCAATTAGCTGAGAACTGTTTGTAATCTCCTTCGGATTAATATCCTTTAGAGCATTCCCTAACAGGACCTTTTTTATTCTTTCTTCAATACTCATTTCATAATCACACTTAACGTTCTGAAATTATTTCAATTCCTCTCTTAATACTTTACCCGTAGGGCTTCTCGGGAGTTCGTCTCTGAACTCTATAATTTTTGGAATTTTAAACTCCGCAATCCGCTCCCTGCAAAGCTCAAGTATATCTTTTTTTTGAATTTCCTCACTGGGCACAATTACTGCCTTTACACTCTCCACTCCGTCACTGTCGGTGATACCCAGCACCGCAACCTCTGTAACATTGGGATGATCCAATAAGATGTTTTCTACCTCCACCGGATCAACTTTATTGCCGCTAATATTTACAAACAATTTCTTTCGCCCTACTATATAGATAAAACCATCTTTGTCTATCCTTCCCAGATCCCCTGTAAAATAATATCCATCCTTAAAAACTTCCCTTGTTTCCTCAGGTAGTCCATAATAACCAGTAGTTGTCATAGAAGGACTTTTAACAACGATTTCTCCTACTTCATCTATGCCAAGCTCTTGTCCGCTTTCATCCAATATTTTAACAACTACATTCTTTACATGCTTACCGACCGAGTTAAATGTGTTCTTAATATCATCGCCTAGATTAATCGAAATAACCCCTGTCTCGCTTGAACCGTAAAGCTGTCTGGGATAAACACCAAATTTTTCATAGAAGCTATTGAATGTTTTAGCGGGTAGTGGAGCTCCAGCAGATATGACTAGCTTTAGAATAGATAAATCTCTGGGTTGAGGAAGATATGTTTTTGCTAAAACATCCAGCATAACCGGAACAGCCGGAAAAATAGTTATGGATTCTTCTTCTAATAGGTCAAGAATACTGTTTCGGTTAAAGCCGCTGAGAACAAAAATGGTGGCTCCAATTTTTATTGAGCTTATAAAATTACCAAAGCCGTATGTATGAGAGATTGGAACTGCAAATAGAATTTTATCCTTCTCTGTCCAGCCTACTGTTTGTGTATGATTATCGGCAAGAGCTACCAAATTGTTATGGGTTCTGGAAACTCTTTTGGGTCTACCGGTTGAACCGGTTGAGTAGAGATAGATAGCCTCGTCATTAGAATCAATTTCTATACTCTTTATAGTTTCTGCTTCTAAATAGAGAGTGTTCCATTCAGACCCCGTACCCTTAACAATAGAATATGAAATCTTCTTCCCTGAAGAGACTTCATCAACTAGCGGTTTTAGCTGTGCTTGGGTTAGTATTAATTTTGCGGAGGAATGATCTACGTAATATGCAATCTCATCTTTTTTAAATGAAGTATTAACCGGTACAGAGACTGCTCCTAAATTAGATATTGAGAAAAAAGCGACAACAAACTCAATAGAATTTGGCAGGAGTATGATTACCGAATCTCCTTTCTTAATTCCCTTTGAATTTAAGAAAGAGGAAAAACTATCTACCATAGAGCCAAGATCTTTGTAAGAAACTCTCTGATCATCCTCTACGACTGCAATGTTATCAGAAAATTTATTTGTAGAGAACAAAAAGAGCTCTCTTACTGTGCTCATAAAGAATTAACCTCTCTAGGGATATATAGCTGTGGACGTAAGACCTTGAGTCTCTGGGAAATCAAACATTAAATTCATATTCTGTATTGCCTGACCAGATGCGCCTTTGCCCAAATTATCAATTGCAACTACAGAAACAAAAATATTGTCTTGAAACCCTATTCCTATATCACACATATTTGAATACCTAACATTTTTCGTACCCGGCAGATTGCCAAGGTCCAAGATTCTTACAAAATGACTTTTGCTATAAAATTTAGCATATATGTCATGGACCTTGTTAACTGTTATACGCTTGTTTAGCCTGGAATAAATGGTAGCCAGTATTCCTCTATCAAAAGAAGCCTGATGAGGAATAAAAGTGATATGAATATTGGAGTTTCCCAACTTTGAGAGCTCCTGTTCCATCTCAGGCTTCTGATTGTGCCCAGAAACTGAATCTATACTAATACTCTCATTCACCACTGAAAAGTGATGCTCAAGATTAGGAGCACGACCTGCACCAGAAAGACCTGATTTAATATCAGCTATTATGGAATCCGGCATTAAAAGATCTTCTTTAACCATCGGTGCCGTAGCAAGAATGACGCTTGTTGCATAACATCCGGGATTTGCCACTAACTGTGCATTAATTATTGCTTCTTTATTAATTTCCGGAAGTCCATAAACCGCATTTTTTAAGTAGTTTCTGCATTTATGCTTCGATTTAAACCACTTTTCATAAATCTTTAGATCCGAAAAACGAAAATCAGAACTAAAATCAATCACACGAGCTCCTGTATCGAGCATTTTCTTCACAAAATGCATTGAAGTTACATGTGGAAGACATGAAAAAACTAAATCAACATTTTGAAACTCACCAAGCTTCCGAACGCTTTTACACTCAATATCCAAAAAGCCACTTAGATGTGGAAAAACCTGAGATATCTTTTTGCCTGAAAATTTCTCAGAGGTAAGCCAGCTAATTTCCACCCCGCCATGATTTGCAAGAAGCCTCAACAGCTCCGCACCTGTATATCCAGTTGCTCCAAGTACACCAATTTTTATAGTCATATCTTTTCCATTTATTTACAGAACTGAATTATAATGTACGATCTTGATATCATATCTTATTAAAGTTAATGTTTTAAATAGGGCGATGTACAAAAAACTTAACAAAATACTATCAATCACGCTGGCATTAGCTCTATCGATCAATTTTTTACTATACTCTTCCCAGAGCTACTCTCCTCCCAGAGCTGAATCCATATCTTATTCAATCGTAAACTGCCCTTCACATGAAAATCAACATCACACAACTAATATTGTTCAAATCATAACAGGTACAGAAAGTAAAAATGGTTCTGAGAAAGACTGTTTTTGCTATGATTGCTGCAATCAAAGAGTTTCTTTTGATATTACATTACAGACTGTGTTATTAGTTCTTGAGAAGTATCAAATAAGGATAGAAACAATCAATGAATCCATACATGTTGAGGATTCATATAAAAACCTTCCTATTCGTTCTCCTCCAAACATCTTGGCTTAGCAATATATAGATATCAGTCAAAGAGCTTTATGTCCAAGCATGCGACAATTCGTCTTCATTGCTGAGCCCAACAGCATGCATATGTTATATATACAATATATGCATTTGGTTCGTTAAACATAGAGCATTTATTTGAAATATTCTATAAGGAGAATTAACAGTGAATTATTTGCGAAATAACGGAATGAGAAATTTAATTGTAACTCAATTATTAATTCTGTGTTTATTAATATTGAGTGTTAGCTTGGAAACTATGGCAGACACACCAGTTCCGCCTGAAGCAAGGCGATGGAACCCCGCCAGACCTGATGGGCATGCCCCTATAGGAATTATGGGAGACCACACCCACAATGCAGGTGAGTTCATGTTTTCATACAGATACAAGTTAATGGACATGAACGGCAACAGAGATGGGACAAACAAGATTAGCAATCAAAAGGTGCTTCAAGATTTTATGGTAACACCTACCGATATGACTATGCAAATGCATATGTTTAGTCTTATGTATGCACCTACAGATTATATAACTCTAATGGGTATGGTTCCTTATGTTAAAAAGTCTATGAACCACCTAACTCGTATGGGGACAAGGTTTAAAACAGAGACAGATGGAATAGGAGATTTAAAATTTACTGGTTTGGTAAAGATATATGACGCCCACCGGCAACGTGTTCATCTTAACGCCGGGATGAGCTTCCCGACAGGGTCTATTGACGAAAAAGACAGAACACCCATGGGCCCGAATCAGCAGCTTCCATATCCTATGCAGCTCGGCTCCGGAACCTTTGATCTTCTTCCGGGAATCACGTACTTAGGTCAGCACAGCGACTTATCCTGGGGATCGCAAGTGAGTGGCACCATTAGGTTGGGAGAGAATGATCGGGATTATACACTCGGAGACACGCTTGATATGACCGCATGGGGGGCATATGATTGGTACAATTGGGTCAGCACCTCCGCCAGATTAGATTGGCAATTTTGGGGGAATATTGACGGCGCAGATCCAGCTCTAAATCCAGCGGTCGTACCCACAGCCGATCCTAACCTGAGGGGAGGAAACAGATTAGATTTACTATTTGGATTAAATTTCTATGTTCCTCAGGGGCCAAGATTCTTAAAAGGACAAAGACTTGCAATTGAAATGGGATTCCCAATTTATCAGGACCTGGATGGCCCTCAGCTTGAGACGGATTTTGTTCTTACAGCCGGGTGGCAGTATTCTTTTGCTGCTTATTAATTACGAAGAGCCATAGAAACTGTATGTTTATTAAATGTGCGTACAGTTTCTATGTAAAATTCTTTGAATGTCAGTTATTATTATAAATATTAGAGATTTGCTTTACTTATTATTACCAACTACTTGGAGGATATATCGATGGCAAGAATATTAAATCTAAACTCATTCCTTTTAATACTACTTTTAGCTACATCATACATGGCAACTGGCATCACTGGGTGTGACAGCAGCGGTGGTGGTGGCAACAATAAAACTACAATACGAGGTGTGATAGAAGAAGTAATCGGAGGCACAGGAGATGTTTCGGATATAAGAGTTAGTATATTTGAAAATAATAGCCGACGTGTTTCTGACCGCACAAACCAAGCCGGGGAATTCAGGCTTACTTATAAACCAAACCAGAATCTTGCCATAATTGAATTTGAAGGTGAAGATTTCACATTATCGAGATCCATAAGCGTAACTGAGGGAAGCGACGTAACATTAGATGAAATTATTGATACAATAACTCCGGAGATCATCTTTACAGAGTGGGTAGTCGATCAAAGGCGATTAGAACTTTCTAGTTTTGATCAAGTCATTTTTAATGATACTGAAGCTACTTTCAGGATTGACGGCAAGGGCAAGAACTGTATACGAGCTAAAGGAGAGAGCAGAGTTGAGATCACGGCTCTAAGCATATCACTTATAAACTGTAACGAAGGTATTACTACATCGAGTTTTGCTCTAGTTGATCTTCAGGCTGACGAGGATATCAATGTGATCGCTAAGAAGGACGGAATAAAATCACAGGACAACTCTTCTGTCTCACTTTCCATGACTGGAAACCCAATTGCTAATAACATTTTTATAACATCAGATAAGGAAAACGGTATTAGGGCATCAGGATCATCTGTTGTCATCGTAGACCCTCAGCTCAACTGTACCATTACAGGGGCAAAGAACGCAATCAGCCAGAGCGGAACATCTATAGTTGATCCCGACGGCTGCACACTTGTTGGGAATTAATATAAAAGACGGGATATTTTGGATGCTTGTGACACGACAGGGGGCAAATCTTAGTGAGCCTCTGCCCAATTGTCACCGGAACCCATATCCACTTTGATTGGTACGATTAGTTTCCAAGCTCCTTCCATTTCTTCTTTAACCATTTTGGAAAGCTTTTCTAATTCGTCTTTTTTAACTTCAAAAAGTAGTTCGTCGTGGACTTGAAGTATTAAGCTTGATTTATAACCCACCATCTTATCATTAATTCTTATCATAGCTATGTTGATTATATCAGCGGCTGAGCCTTGGATAGGCGTGTTCATTGCAGTACGCTCACCAAATCCTCTGAGTCCTCTATTATTGGACTTAAGCTCGGGTATTGGCCTTCTACGGCCAAGTATTGTCTCGGCATAACCTTTTGTTTGCGCGTCCATAATGGATTTTTCTATGTACTCCTTTACTTTCCCGTAGCGTTTGAAATATTCATCAATATAGCTCTTTGAAATTGCAACCGAGGTGCCAAGCTGTTTGGCTAACCCAAATGCGCTTATCCCATAGATGATGCCAAAATTGATGTTCTTAGATAGCCTTCTCATATCTGGAGTTACCAGGTCTTCTGTCACGCCGAATATTTCCGCCGCTGTTCTGTTATGAATGTCGCTGTCGTTTAAGAAAGCCTCGATCAAATTGTCGTCCTTAGAGAAATGGGCGAGTAGCCTGAGCTCGATCTGAGAGTAATCTGCCGATAGAAGGGTATAACCTACCTCAGGCACAAATGCTTCACGTATACGTCTTCCCTGAGCTGATTTTATGGGTATGTTCTGAAGGTTGGGATCACTTGAACTGAGCCTGCCGGTTGATGAACCAACGGGATTAAAAGAAGTATGTATTCTGCCCGTGTCGGGATTAATAAGCTTGGGAAGAGAATCAAGATATGTTGATTTGAGTTTGGAAAGTGTCCTGTGCTCTAAAACTTTTTCCGGGACAAGATGAAACTTGCTGAGGTCAGTTAAAACTTCTACGTCAGTAGAAGGCTCACCTTTCTTCGTTTGCTTCTTTTGAGGAAGATCAAGGGTTACGAAAAGTACTTCGCGAAGCTGTAAAGGAGAATTCAGATTAAATTCATATCCCACTTCTGAGAAAATATCTTTTTCTATCTGTTTGAGTAGAGATTCGAATTCTTTAGATAATTCTTTTAACTTATCAGAATCAATATGAACTCCGTTCATCTCAACCTTAGCTAGCACCTTAATAAATTTAAGCTCTATATCCCTAAAGACATCCATTAAGTTGATTTCATCCAGCTTAGGGGCAAGGATACGGCTTAGGAGCATTGCCACATCAGCATCTTCTGAAGCGTAATCCCGCGCTACTTCAAGCTCAACCTCATCAAAATCGATCTTCGATTTGCCGGTGCCTGTAACATCTTTATAAGAAATCATCTGGTGCCCAAGATATAATCTACAAAGCTCATCCAAACTATAGCTATTCCTTGAAGAATCTATCATGTGAGCTGCAATCATTGTATCAAAACTAATTCCGTTTAATTTGAGCCCATATTTCTCAAGAACTACGATTTCATACTTCAAATTCTGCCCGATCTTGGCTATTTCTTGGCTCTCAACTATTGGTTTTAACTTGTCCAGCGCCAAAGAAAGACCAAGCTGTTTTGTGGAAGAATCGGTAAGTGCTCTGTGTGCAACAGGGACGTAATAAGACTCATGTGGAGCCGGACAGAGCGCTACACCTACAATATTTGCGAGCATAGGGTTTGGCGAAGTGGTCTCCAAATCAATGGAAAGCTCTCCGGTCTCTTTTATTTTGCTGATAACCCTGTCCAGATGGTCTTCAGATAATACTAATTGATACTTATCATATGAAACTGTGCTTTCATCTGCATTTCCATTGTCAGAACTGTCTTCATCGCCAAGTTCTCGGAGCAAGTTTTTAAATTCAAGCTCCTGGAATATCTGCCTTAACTTATCGTCATCAAATCCATTGTACTTAAACTTATCAAGCCCCGTTTCAATATCAACGTCAGTTTTAATTGTAACAAGTTCTTTGCTTAGCACAGCATCTTCTTTCTTCTCTTCTATTAACACTTTTTGTCTTTTCGAAACATCATTCAAATTATTAAAGAGCTCATCCAATGAGCCGAATTTAGAAATTAAGCTAACTGCCGTCTTTTCCCCTATCCCCTTAACACCCGGAATGTTATCAACTGCATCACCAGCCAGAGCAAATACATCAATAACCCTTTCAGGAGCAACTCCGTATTTCTCCTTCACTTCTGGGATGCCGGTGATCTTATTTTTCATAGTGTCTAAGAGTGTGACTTTCTCTGATACTAATTGGCAAAAATCTTTATCCCCAGTAACTAATACAACATTAGCATCTTCCTTCTCGACGTTTTTAGAGATCGTGCCCATTAGATCATCAGCTTCAAAACCTTCTAACTGAACCTGTGGAATATTAAACGCGTCTACCATTTCGAATATCATAGGAAACTGTTGGGCAAGGTCTTCAGGTGGCGCACTTCTGTTAGCCTTATAAAGAGGGTATATATCGTCTCTAAAAGTTTTACCTTTAGAATCAAAAACGATTCCCAGATGTGTCGGCTCATAGTCTTTTAAGAACTTAAAGAGCATTGCCGTGAAACCGTAGACAGCGTTTGTTGGTATTCCTTTGGAATTGCTTAGATGTCTTATAGCGTAGTATGCACGGAAGATGTAGGAGCTTCCGTCAATCAGATATAAAATCGGTTTTTCCATAACATTACAGTTTAGGTTTTTAATGTATGGGTGTCAAAGTAATTATCTCAGATGTACTTAGTGGAATAAAAAAAATATAATCGAATTAACGATGGTGAGGAGATAAAATGGGAACACTAATAATTGCATGGCTAATAAGCGCGGTAAGTTTATTAATTGTAGGGCATATTATTCCAGGGTTTGAGGTTCTAAATTTCGGCTCAGCGTTAATTGCTGCGGTTGTAATTGGACTCATTAACGCCACAGTAGGATTGTTCTTAAAGATTATTACATTTCCTATATCAATCCTGACATTTGGGATATTCCTTCTAATTATTAATGCACTGATGCTGATGTTTGCGTCTTCACTACTCTCGGGATTTACAGTTACAGGATTTTGGGCTGCTTTTTTCGGCGCAATAGTGCTTGCGGTGGTGAATATGCTGTTTAGAAGCCTTGTTGGCGGACGTGAATAAATCTATTTATGAGGCTCTACAATAATTTTTATAGAGTCTCCGCCCTCTTCTACCATTCGGAACCCTGTTCCTGTCTCAGATAGAGACAAACGGTGAGTTACCATGTCGGCAACGTTGACCCGCTTTGATCTTATTAACTCAAGAGCAATGGCTAAATCTGAAGGAGATGCAGCATAGGAGCTTAGGGTTTTTACACCCGACCACCATAGATCGTTAAAAGGAATTTCGATATTGGTATTGGGCCCTGAAGGCGCAAAGAATAGAATTGTCCCACCCGGCTCTACCAGATCAAAAGCTTGTAGAATTGCAGATTTGGCCCCTACGCAAACAACAACCATATCAGCCAACCGGCCTTCATTAACTTCTTTTATACGAGAGGCTATATCGTGATCGGCGTGAAACGCATAATCAGCGCCGAAATTCTTGGCAGCATTAAGCTTGTAATCGCTAAGGTCAGTTGCGATTATCCGCCCTGCCCCCTGAGCTTTAGCGAGCTGAATATGTAGAAGCCCCGTCATCCCGCTTCCCATTACCAAAACGCTGTCGGTCATCTGAAATCCGGCCAGCCTCTGTCCCCTGACAACACAACCCAGTGGCTCTACAAAGGACGCCTCTTCATATGTTACTTCATCTGAGAGCTTAAGCACGCCACGGTCAACATTAATTTCAGGAATGCGAATAAATTCTGAAAAACCGCCCGGGTCAAAACTGGTTGATCTTAGGGTTTGGCAGGAAGAGTGGTTTCCTCTCATACAGTGATAGCAAGTGTTGCATGGAACATGATGAGTAGCAATTACACGGTCTCCAACTTTGAAATTGGATACTTTCTCGCCTATTTCTACAATTTGACCGGCTATCTCGTGGCCCAATACTAGAGGAGCTTTTGGAAGTCTGTACCATTCCATCAAGTCGCTCCCGCAAATACCGCTCGCATAGACTCGAATCAATATTTCTTCGGGACCGATCTTGGGAACCGGCATCTCTTCAAGCCGTACGTCCGCATTTTTGTAGTACATTGCTACTTTCATCGTTGCTTTCATTCAGAACCTTTTGGAACTTTAATAAGGCCACGCTGAGGCCTTAGGCGTTTGCAGCTTTCTTAGATTCCTCTTCCTTTAAAGTGAGAAAAATGTCGTGAGCCTGCTTAGGATTATTATTTTCATGGACAATCGATCTTATGGCTCTTAGCACCGCAACCGGATTGTCGTTCTGCCAAATATTCCGCCCCATATCCACACCAATTGCGCCTTGCTGAAGAGCATTATATGTCATCTCAAAAACATCCATCTCGGTCTCAAGTTTAGGGCCGCCTGCTATAACAATCGGCGCAGGACAGCTTGTGGTAACTTTTTCAAAATCTTCACAGTAATAAGTCTTAACAATATGAGTTCCAAGCTCGGCGCATATACGACAACAAAGTGAAAGGAAACGAGCGTCTCTTTTTTCAAGCTCCTTACCCACAGCTGTAATTCCGAGCACAGGGATTCCATACTCTTCTCCCTGGTTTACTAGCTCTGCAAGGTTAAGCAGAGTCTGACTTTCATGATTACTCCCTACGAAAACAGAGATACCAACACCTGCGACATTTAACTTAATAGCATCTTTAAATGAAGTTGTGATACCTTCGTCTGATAGATCAGCCCCAATGATGCTTGATCCGCCTGATACTCTCAGCACAACATTTGTTGCTGAATCAGGGTCTACTGAAGTTCGAAGAACACCTCTTGTAAGCATGATAGTGTCTGCATAAGGTATTAAGGGCTCTATTGTTTTACGTGGTTCTTCAAGTTTGTGTGTGGGTCCAAGGAAATATCCGTGGTCAAACGCTAACATAACGGTTCTACCAGTTTTAGGATTAATAATTCTCGACATTCTATTTTTCATACCCCAGTCCATATTCATAACACCTCTCTATTTTAGGATTATTTCAGTCAAAATTTATAGCAATCAGCGTTAAAAGTCAAAGAATGCAGCTACTTTATCGGCTCATATGCGGCTCTAAAGGCTTTAAGGGCTGTATCAACATGATCCTCAGTGTGCATAGCCATAATCGTTACTCTGATCCTGCACATACCATGCGGTACAGAGGGAGGCCTAACAGCAGGCGTGAACACTCCGTTTTCTCTTAACATTTTAGCAAAATTGAGCGCTGGCTCAGCGTCTCCGATTAGAACGGGAATGATGGCGGAATGAGACGGCAGTACCCTGAGGCCGGAATCCTCAATACCGGTCTTAAACTTATTGACCATATTCCAGAGATGCTCTCTTCTCTGGGGCTCATTTTCTATTATATCGATTGCAGTAATTGAGGCAGCTAAAGAAGCAGGCGGCAAAGAGGTATCAAAGATGTAGCTCCTAACTCGGTTCCTTATGAAATCTATTAGTTCTTTACTTCCGGCAATATAACCGCCTAGAGAACCGACGGCCTTTGAAAGAGTTCCCATTACCACTGGTACCCTGTCTTCAACGCCAAAGTGCTCTGTGGCTCCACTACCCCTCTTGCCGAGAACCCCGGTGGCATGAGCCTCGTCAATCATCAAAATACAACCGTATTTTTCTGATATCTCAACTAACTCTGGAAGTGGAACAAGATCGCCGTCCATACTAAAAACAGTATCGGTAACTATGAGTTTTCTGCATTTCGTGTTTTTATCGGATTCTATAAGCTCCTGCAAATGATTGAGATCAAGATGCTTATATATTCTTACAGTAGAGCGGGACAATCTGGCGCCGTCAATGATGGAAGCGTGGTTAAGCTCATCGCTGTAGATAATATCATCACTTCCTACAAGTGCGGATATAGTTCCAATATTTGCCAGATAACCTGAGCTAAACAGGATCGCAGCCTCAGTATTTTTAAAACGGGCTATCCTTTCTTCAAGCATTCTATGGAGATCGAAACTACCGCTCACAAGACGTGATCCGCCTGAGCCTGTGCCGTATTTTTCCAACGCAAGCCTGGCTGATTCGACTACTTTTGGGTCAACACTTAGACCTAAGTAACTATTTGATCCGAGAAGGACGTAGCTTTTCCCAGAGATCGTGACTTCAGGAGATTGCCCGGTCTCCAGTTCGGTCAATAAACGAAATAACTGTTTATCGTGAATTTGTTTAAGTTCTTCTTTTATCCATCCAAGTGGATCGTGCATAATTTAGTTTTAGGAATCTTCCGTTGCTTTTTTAATTGAGCTGTATGTAACACGAACCAGTTTTTTTAAATCTTCCATAGGAATTCCGACTGGAGGCATGAGAACAACAACATTTCCCAGTGGGCGAAGAAGAACTCCGTCTTCCATCGCGTGATCCGCTACCTTCCAACCCATTTTTAGCTCAGGCGCATATGGTTCTTTGGTCTCTTTATCCTGAACGAGCTCAATCCCCACCATAGCGCCTTTATTTCTGACGTTGCCCACATGTTTTAGACCACTGAACTCTTTTAATTCGTTTTCCAGAAATTCTATTTTCTCTTGTAGTTCATGGAGCGTGTTGTAGTTTTCAAATGCTTTTAAATTCCCCAATGAAGCAGCGCAGGAAACTGGATTACCGGCGTAACTATGACCATGAAAAAAAGTTTTAAATTCTTCGTAATCGCCTAAAAAGACATCATAAATCTTTTGAGTGGTGATAGTTGCTGATAGTGGCAAATAACCACCTGTAAGCCCTTTCCCAAGAACCAGCATATCAGGGGTAACATCTTCATGCTCACAAGCAAACATCTTCCCAGTCCGGCCAAATCCCGTAGCAACTTCATCGAGAATGAGAAGCACATCATATTTATCACATGATTCCCTAACTCTTTTTAAATAGCCTTGGGGAGAAACGATCATGCCACCAGCTGCCTGAACGTATGGCTCCATTATCACCGCCGCTATTTCTTCATGATTGTCTTCTAAAATATGATCAAGTTCAGTAGCACAAGCCAGATCGCAAGATGGGAATTCTTTATTGAGCGGACACCTGTAGCAGTAATATGAAGGCGCATGGAATGATTCAAATAAAAGCGGTTTAAAGGTAGAGTGGAATAAATCAATTCCACCGACTGATACTGCGCCGAGCGTATCACCGTGATATCCGTTCTCTAAGCTTAGGAATTTAATTTTCTCGGGTTTGCCTTTGTGCTTCCAATATTGAAAGGCCATCTTAAGGGCGACCTCTACTGCGCTGGCTCCGTCACCCGAATAAAAGACTTTCTTTAACCCTTCAGGACAAATCTCTATTAGTTCTTTTGCTAGCTCTACTGCAGGTGGATTTGTAACTCCAAGAAGAGTGCTGTGGCTTAGTTTATCTACCTGGTTTTTAATTGCGTTATCTATCTCGGGGACTTTATGTCCATGAATATTTACCCAGAGTGAAGACACTCCGTCTATATACTTATTACCTTCAGAGTCGATTAAATAAGCCCCTTCTCCACCCTCTATTACTATTGGGTCCTTTTCCTCGTACTCCTTCATTTGAGTAAAGGGGTGCCAAACGAATTCTTTATCGTAATCACCTAATTTTTTTGTACGATCAGACATGGTCTAGATTATTATATAGGAATATGAGATTTGTGTAAGTCTAAGCAGTGTATTTGAAAAAAGACCAATCAAATTACATCTGTTCTCAGAGGCATCTCTAGATCATCCAGCATTCGTAAATCCTCTTCAGGAGTTCTTCCAGGTGTAGTCAGATAGTTTCCGAGAATCATCGCGTTTGCTCCGGCGATAAGGCCCATAGCCTGTAAATTTTAGACTACTGTAACCATTAACAAAACAATGGCGCTCTATTATAGGATTTAGGCCATCGAAATCTGAAAATTTTGGTGTCTATTATCATTTCTAGATTATAATTGAAAAATTGTATAACCTTTCTTTATAAGGCACTCCCGGAGGTATTAAATTTTGGCAACTAAACTTAGAAAATACGGTCTATTTATAAACGGTAAGGAAGTCGGAGCTAAGGGCGGCAAAACATACGTTAGAGAAAATCCGGCTACAGAGGAGCCTTTTGCACAGATAGCAGAGGCGCAAAAGGAAGATGTTGATAAAGCAGTTAAGGCCGCAAGTAAGGCATTTGAGACCTGGTCAAAATTGCCGGTATCTGAGCGGGTTAAATATGTACGGGAAATAGCCCAGATACTCGAAAAGAACAGAGACAAAATTGCTCTAACAAACACCTTAGAGACTGGAAAGCCAATAAGAGAAAGCAGGTTAGTAGAACTTGGTGGTTCAATCAAGACCCTTGAATATTATGCCGGCATTAGCAATGAGTTAAACGGTGAGAGCATAAATGTTTCAGAGGCCCAGCTGACCGTAACGATTAGAGAGCCCATTGGAGTTGTCGGGCATATCATTCCCTGGAATTTCCCACTTTTGTTGTCATTTTGGAAAATTGCGCCAGCATTAGTGGCAGGATGCACTATAGTTTTAAAACCCGCTGAGCATACACCGTGTGGCATCTTGGAAGTTGCAAAACTGTGTACAAAAGCCGGGTTACCTAACGGCGTACTTAATATAATTCCTGGTGATGGAGCAGTAGCGGGTCAGGCTTTAGTAGAGCATCCGGGAGTGGCGAAAGTAGCATTCACCGGCTCAACTGAAGTTGGAAAGATCGTGATGAAAACGGCGGCTGATACCATTAAACGAGTTACGCTAGAGTTAGGTGGAAAGGCCCCGTGCATAGTGTTTGATGATGTTGATATTGATAACTGCATAGAAGCTACGTTGAGAGGCGGTTTCTTTAATCAGGGGGAAAACTGCACGGCTGTAACCAGGCTTCTGCTTCATGAAAATATATATGACAATTTTCTATCCAAATTTATAAAACGGGTTAAGAAGATAAAGATGGGCGATCCATTACAAGACGATACCGAGATTGGCTCTGTTATCTCGCGTGAGCATTTTGAGAGTGTTAAATCGTATTTCGCCAAGGGTAAGAATGAAGGCGGCAAGGTGCTTGCCGGTGGAAAAAGACCCGCTAAATTTAAAAAGGGTTATTTCTTTGAGCCTACAGTGCTTGGTGATGTTGATCCCAAAGCAACTATTGCATGTGAGGAGATATTTGGGCCTATTGTAGCAGTAATACCGTTTAAAACAGAGCAAGAGGCTGTGAAAATTGCCAATGACACTGTTTACGGTCTCGCAGGCGGCATCTGGACTCAGGATATAAAAAGAGCGCTCAGGGTAGCCAAGAAAATACAGGCAGGATACTTATGGGTAAATACATACGGGGGGATTATTCCTGAAACTCCGTACGGTGGATTTAAACAGAGCGGCATCGGGAAAGAGCTCGGTAAAGACGGGCTCAATATGTATCTGGAATCCAAAACTGTAAATATGTTTATCGGGGATAAAATCCCAGCCTTTTATAAGGGGTAATTCTTAATATATTTTTAGCCTGATTGGCACCTTATTAGTCTTCTGAGCATTAATTAACGGACGGGTTCCAAGATTATTG
>JBBDIN010000059.1:24491-38634 GCA_040880385.1 Thermodesulfobacteriota bacterium
ATTATTGTTTATTAGGCGTAGGTATTGTAAATTTTTATCTGGATATTATGTATATCACGCTTTTTACGCCGTAGTATTATCAGTGTTTAAAGAAATAAAGGTCTGGGAGTGAATAACATATTTATAGGGAGGACTTAAAATGCTTAGAATTAATGATGTAGCTCCTGATTTTTCGGCTGCCACTACACAGGGCACCATCAATTTTCATGAATGGATTGGGGACGGATGGGCAATTTTGTTTTCACATCCAAAGGATTTTACCCCGTTTGCACTACAGAATTAGGACAAATGGCCGGGCTGGTGAATGAATTTGAAAAACGCAACTGTAAGATGATCGGTCTAAGTGTTTATCCGGTAGAGGACCATGTTGAATGGTCAAAAGATATCGAAGAAACACAGGGACATCCGGTTACATTTCCGCTCATAGGGGATACCGACCTAGCTGTTGCAAAGATTTACAATATGTTGCCTGCCGAAGAAGAAGGTAGTTCGGAAGGACGTACAGCTGCTAATAACGCTACGGTGCGCTCAGTGTTTATCGTCGGTCCCGACAAAAAGATAAAGCTCATGCTCACATATCCAATGACCACAGGACGTAACTTTAATGAGCTGCTCCGCGTGCTTGATTCGATGCAGCTTACCGCTAAGAGCAAGCTGGCTACTCCCGCTAACTGGCATAATGGTGACGATGTAATATAGTACCCTCCTCGGTATCCGACGAAGACGCAAAAGAGATGTTCCCTGAGGGATGGACGACAGTTAAACCCTACCTACGCGTAGTTAAACAACCTGACTAATTAGGTCTAATAAATGAGCTCACTATAAGAAAGGCGATCTTAAAATTGATGAATCCACACAAGTAGTTACAGATGAGAATAACCATACAAATGTCTCAGGCTTATGGACTGCGGGTGAGGTGAGAAAGTGCTGCTCAAATGCACTGGATTCGGCCACGGACAGAAGCAAGACTGCAAAGTCCGTGATATTCAGCTGGTACTAGAATAGTATAAGTTAAAAGTTGCGAAGAGGACTAGGTTAAAACCTGTATTTTAAGCAAGTTCTTTATTATATTTTACGCTGTTTGAAAATTTTCCGAATGCTAGAAAAGAAGGGATATAGAATTGTGGATTTATGTCTACAATATTAAGAGAGATAGAAACCCATACAAGAAATCTACGGCAAATTAGTTGAACCCATAAGATAGCGGTCACATTCTCTTGCGGCTTCGCGGCCTTCATTGATAGCCCAGACTATAAGACTCTGACCACGCCTGGCGTCACCTGCGGCAAATACACCTTCAACACTAGTTTTGTATTTACCATATTCGGCTTTAGCGTTCGAGCGGTCATCACGTTCTATATTTAGCTGTTCTAAGACGGTGTCTTCAGGACCAAGGAAACCAAGCGCTAAAAACACACGGT
Organism: Thermodesulfobacteriota bacterium; assembly: GCA_040880385.1. Taxonomy (GTDB): domain Bacteria; phylum Desulfobacterota_D; class UBA1144; order Nemesobacterales; family UBA2774; genus CR02bin9. Next base: position 25,913 of record JBBDIN010000059.1, read on the forward strand.
CTACAGGCCACACTTCTTCAGTCCCCGGCACCTCTCTAAAAGAAGGACGGCCATTATCTCCTTGATGCCATTCTATCTTAACCGTATGAAGCTCTTTTACATTGCCATCGTCATCGCCTACAAATTTGGTAGTAAGCACCTGATATTTTCTAGGGTCTTCTCCAAAAACGGCCATAGCTTCTTCCTGTCCGTAGCTCAGAGAATAAACCTTGGGCCACTGAGGCCAGGGGTTATCAGGAGCGCGCTCCATTGGTGGAGTAGGCAATATTTCAAATTGAAGGAGGCTCTTACAGCCGTGGCGCATAGAAGTGGCAACACAGTCAGTCCCGGTGTCGCCCCCGCCAAGAACAATCACGTTTTTATCTTTTGCTGAAATATAATCTCCATCTTCAAGATTGCTGTCTAATAAACTCTTGGTATTAGCTCTTAAAAACTCCATGGCAAAGTGAATCCCTTTTAGCTCCCCACCTTCAATCGGCAAATCACGGGGTCTAGTAGCTCCGGTACATATCACTACCGCATCAAATTCGTCTACGAGCTTCTGGGACGGATAGTCCTTTCCTATCTCAGTGCTGGTAACAAAGTTGATCCCTTCTTCTTTTAATAAATTCACCCTGCGGTCAACAATTGATTTATCTAAATGTGGGTTTGGAATGCCATACATTAATAATCCACCGATTCTATCATCTCTTTCGAAAACAGTTACCAGGTGACCTGCCTTATTGAGCTGTGCAGCGCATGCAAGCCCGGCAGGACCGGACCCTATAACAGCAACTTGTTTTCCTGTTCTTACCTTTGGGGGCTCAGGAATAACCCACCCTTCTTCAAAACCTCTATCTATAATTGTGCATTCTATACTTTTGATAGTTACAGCGGGTTCATTTAATCCTAATACGCATGAGCCTTCGCATGGGGCAGGACATACTCTGCCGGTAAACTCCGGGAAGTTGTTTGTTTTATGCAAACGGTCTAGAGCTTCACGCCATAAACCTTTAAACACTAGATCGTTCCATTCAGGTATTAGGTTATTTATCGGGCAGCCGGAAGTTAAACCACCCAGCATATCCCCAGTCTGACAAAATGGGATTCCACAATCCATACATCTTGAACCCTGCGTTTTTAATTTATCTTCAGGCAGATGTTTATGAAACTCTTTCCAGTCTTTAATGCGCTCAGATGGAGAACGGTCGGGTTCTAGTTCTCTGTCATACTGCATAAATCCAGTAGGATCACCCATTATACTTCCTCCAAATCTCAATCAATATATCGATAGTATTCATTGTTTTTATATTGTAATCGAAAGGCGGGAAACTAATTTCCGCTCACTCGCGCCAGATCACTTTTGTTTTCCTCAAACGCGGCCATAAGAGCTTCATCTCCGCTTAAGCCTTTCTTCTCAACTCTTTGAATGGCCTCTAACATTCGTTTATAGTCCTTCGGCATTACCCTAACAAATTTCTGAACGATGCTACTCCAATTGGCAAGTATTCTTTTTCCTTTACCGCTGCCGGTGTACTCAATGTGGCGCTCTATCATCCTCTTAACTTCTTGTGCATCCTTTTCATTAATAGATTCGAGATCTACCATATCCTGATTGCAGCGTATTGAGAAATCACCCTCTTCATCCAGAACATATGCTATTCCGCCCGACATTCCAGCGGCAAAGTTTCTCCCAGTATGCCCCAGAACCACAACACGTCCTCCGGTCATATATTCGCAAGCATGATCTCCAACACCTTCAACCACCGTTCGGACTCCGCTATTTCTTACACAGAACCGCTCGCCGGCAAGCCCTCTTATATAAGACTCTCCGCCAGTGGCACCGTAAAACGCGACGTTACCTATAATAATATTCTCTTCAGCAACGAAGGTGGATGCCTTTGGCGGATAAACAATGATTTTCCCGCCAGATAGGCCCTTGCCTAAATAATCATTGGAATCACCTTCTAATATTAAAGTCATAAATTTAGGGACAAAAGCTCCAAAGCTCTGTCCAGCTGACCCTTTAAAATGAAGCCGTACTGTTTCTTCAGGCAGACCGTCTAAGCCATATTTTTTAGTAAGCTCGCTGCCCAAAATTGTTCCAACAGTCCGGTTTATATTCTTGATAGGGAGAATAGCCTCAACAGGCTCTCCATTTTCAAGAGTAGGCCTGCATATATCAAGCAAGACCTTATTATCAAGCGCTTCATCAAGCCCATGATCCTGCTCAATTTGAGAGTATCTGCCGTAATCACTTGGAACATCAGGCTGATAAATCACATCTGAGAGATCAAGCCCCTTAGCTTTCCAGTGATCAACGACTTTCCTCATTTCTAATTTGTCAGTTCTTCCTATCATCTCATTAATAGTTCTAAAACCAAGCTCTGCCATTAGTTCTCTTACTTCTTGTGCCATAAAGTGCATAAAATTAACGACATGAGTTGGATCACCGGTAAATTTCTTACGCAGCTCTGGGTTTTGTGTTGCAACTCCCACAGGGCATGTATCTAAATGACAGACACGCATCATGATGCAGCCAAGAATAATTAGCGGTGCTGTTGAGAATCCGTACTCCTCAGCTCCCAAAAGCGCTGCGACTACTACATCTCGACCAGTTTTCATCTGACCGTCGGTCTCGAGCACGACACGGCTACGCAAGTTATTAATCAGTAGAGTCTGATGAGTTTCAGCAAGCCCAAGCTCCCATGGAAGCCCTGCGTGCTGTATGCTGCTTTGAGGTGATGCACCCGTTCCACCGTCGTAACCGCTAATGAGTATTACATCAGCGTGACCCTTTGCAACTCCTGCGGCGATTGTGCCTACTCCGACTTCGGACACTAATTTTACATTTATACGTGCTTTTTGATTCGCATTTTTAAGGTCATGAATAAGCTCTGCCAGGTCCTCAATTGAGTAGATATCATGATGAGGGGGAGGCGAGATTAAACCTACTCCAGGGGTTGAGAGTCTGACCTTGGCTATCCACGGATATACTTTTCTGCCAGGGAGCTGACCGCCTTCTCCGGGTTTTGCGCCCTGGGCTATTTTTATCTGTATCTCCTCAGCGTTTACAAGGTACTCACTTGTCACTCCAAAGCGTCCCGAGGCAACCTGTTTGATGGAGCTTCTTCTTAAATCCCCGTTAGGATCAGGAATATTCCGCGCTGTATCTTCTCCACCCTCCCCGGTATTGCTCTTTCCCCCAATCCTGTTCATCGCAATCGCAAGACTTTCGTGAGCCTCTGAGCTTATCGCTCCGTAAGACATCGCGCCTGTTTTGAAACGCTTGCAAATAGATTCAACTGATTCAACTTCATCTATATCTATCGGATCAGAATCTGTTTTTAGCTCTAAGAGCCCTCTTAAAGTAGCTAGCTGTTTGGACTCATCTGTAACAAGATCTGAAAACTTCTTAAACTGCTCATAGCTATTTGCACGGCATGCGCGCTGAAGCATATGAACCGATTTCGGGTTATATGCGTGGTGCTCCCCATCGGGGCGCCACTGATAAAGTCCGCCCTCATCTAGAGTGCCGGGAACAACATCACGATCTGGGTATGCTGTGTCATATCTAAGTTTTATTTCTTGGGTAATGACATCAATGCCCGCCCCTTTAATCCTTGTGGGAGTCCAGGTGAAATACTTGTCGATAAAATCGTGATTGAGCCCTATTGCTTCAAATATCTGGGCCCCATGGTAGCTCTGAATAGCAGAGATGCCTATCTTGGACATAGTTTTTACAATGCCCTTAACAACACTTTTGTTGTAGTTAATTATTGCTTTTTGTTTATCTAGACCACTTAACATCCCCTCATTTATCATGTCTTCAATGGTCTCATACGCTAGATACGGATTAATCGCGCTTATTCCGTAACCTACGAGTAGCGCAAAATGATGGACCTCTCTCGGCTCTCCGGATTCTAGGACTAAACCAACTTTCATGCGGTTTCCGTTTCTTATTAAATGGTGGTGCAACCCGGCTGATGCCAGGAGAGCCGGAATTGGAGCATTTTCCTTGTTAAACCCTCTATCAGAAAGCACTATGATATTTGTACCTTGAGATATAGCTTTATCTGCACTCTCAAAGAGTTCATCTAAAGCCTGCTCTAACCCCTTGCTGCCATCTGATATCTTAAACAAGATTGGTAGAGTGATCGATTTAAAGTTTTCGTTATCAAGATTTATTATCTTCAAAAGATCTTCATTAGTTAATACAGGTGCTTCAAGCCAAATTTTCCTGCAGTTCTCAGGACCCGGATTTAGAATATTAGGCTCAGGACCAAGAGTCATTTCAGTTGCGGTAATAAGCTCTTCACGAATCGAATCTATAGCCGGATTGGTTACCTGTGCAAAAAGCTGTTTGAAATACTCATACAAGAGTCTTGGTTTACTTGAAAGGATTGCTATCGGCGTATCCTTACCCATGGAACCCACAGGCTCAACTGCATTAGAAGCCATAGGGCCAATTAAAACTCTGAGGTCTTCAAAGGTATAACCGAAGGCTCTTTGCCTTATTAGAACTTTTTCATGGTCAGAAGCTTCTTCAGTCGTTTTACTCTGGACTGCTTCTATATCATCGAGTGGCAATAAATTATTATCAAGCCACTCTCTATATGGAAGCTCTTTAGAAAGTTTCTCTTTAAGCTCTTTATCATCTACAATTCGCCCTTCTACAGTATCAACTAAAAACATTCTGCCCGGCTGTAAACGTCCCTTTTGCAGAACCATATCTGCGGGGACATCCAGCACGCCCACTTCTGAGCCCATAATGACCATGTCGTCTTTAGTTACGTAGTAACGAGAAGGACGTAGTCCGTTTCTATCGAGTACTGCGCCCACCTTTGCTCCGTCTGTAAAACCAATTGAAGCAGGTCCGTCCCACGGCTCCATCAGACAGCTATGGTATTCATAGAATGCTTTTTTCTCATCGCTCATAGTCTCATGATTTGACCATGGCTCAGGGATCATCATCATAACTGCATGTTCTATCGGGCGTCCGGCTAAATAAAGAAATTCAACACAGTTGTCGAAGTTGCCGGAATCACTACCCTCAGGTGTTATGATTGGGAAAGTCTTTTCAAGATCATCTCCGAAAGCTTCAGACGAGAACACAGCCTCACGGGCATGCATCCAGTTAATATTGCCTCTAAGCGTATTGATCTCACCGTTATGAACAATATAGCGATAAGGATGAGAACGATCCCAGCTCGGAAATGTATTGGTACTAAAACGAGAATGAACAAGCGCTATTGCCGATTCTATATCAGGATCATTTAAATCGGGATAGTATTTATCGAGCTGCCAGGTTGTAAGCATTCCCTTATAAATAGTTGTTTTGCATGATAGGCTGACTATATAGAAAAATTCACCGCCTTTCATACCTGAAAGCCGTATTTCATTTAGCGCTCTTTTCTTGACTACATAGAGCTTACGCTCAAAACCCATCTGGTCAGTAATATTAGGACCGCGTTTAATAAAAACTTGTTTTATGTAAGGTTCACATCTTATTGCGGTATCGCCCAATGAGGAATTATCGGTGGGAACATCTCGCCAACCGAGAACCTCATGCCCTTCTTCTTTTAGGATATTTTCAAATGTCTGTGCGCATATCCTTCGTTCTGTAGCATCTTGAGGAAAGAAGATTGCGCCAACTGCGTATTCTTCTGATGAAGGTAATGCTATAGCAATCTCTTCACACACTTTCTTAAAGAATTTATGCGGTTTTTGTATTAATATTCCAGCACCGTCACCGGTATTGGCTTCACACCCGCAAGCGCCTCGATGCTGCAGATTTAAAAGCACCTGAAGGGCGTTACGGACTATTTTATTTGATTTTTCGCCCTTTATGTTGACCACAAACCCCATACCACAAGAGTCGTGCTCAAGCTGAGGGTCATAAAGACCCTGCTTAGGCGGATATCCAACAGGCTTCATAAAAACACCTTCCTAAGAATAATTAAAAAAACTGAAGTAATTTTATAGATTACTTAGAGGATTAATCCATAACTGCAGCCAACTAACCCATTATAAATTTAAGTAGTAAAAGGCTACAAGTCAACTCAAAAATCTTTCTGTCAACCCCAGAGCCCTATTTTAACATAAATATACGGTATTTGCACATATTTAAGCCCAATCTAGGCTTTATATAGGTTTGTAATTGGGAAACGCCGATCTTTGCCAAATGCCCTGGCGGTGATCTTTACACCTGGTGGGGCTTGTCTTCTTTTATATTCGTTTTGGTCAACCATCTTTATTATTTTCTTTACCAAAGACCTCTTAAATCCTTGGGAAACAATCTCATCCGTACTTAAGTCATCTTCTACGTATGCTTTCAATATCGGATCTAGAACTTCATATGGGGGCAAGGAGTCTGTATCAAGCTGATCCGGGCGAAGCTCAGCGGAAGGCGGTTTATTTATAATTGAAGTTGGTATTACTGCTTTCCCCTTAGACTCATTATAGAACTTTGAAATTTGATAGACTATGGTTTTTGGAACGTCCTTTATTACCGCAAAACCACCTGCCATATCACCGTATAGAGTGCAGTATCCAACGCTCATTTCACTCTTATTACCGGTAGTGAGAACAAGCCAGCCAAATTTATTGGACAACGCCATTAAAATGTTTCCTCGGATACGCGCTTGGAGATTTTCTTCAGTTGCATCCTGTTTCTTACCCTTGAATACATTTGAGAACATTTCGTTGTAAGAACTAAAAGTGTTCTTTATTGGTATGTTAAGAAGCTCAATTCCCAAATTCCGGGCTAATTTTTCTGAATCACTAACACTACCCTTTGAGCTATACATGGAAGGCATTGCAACACCGACTACGTTCTCACTACCCAAAGCCTCAACTGCTACCACTACAACTAAGGCTGAATCTATTCCGCCGCTCAGTCCAATTGCAACCTTCTTAAAACCATTTTTAGTAATATAATCCTTTGTACCCATAACCAAAGCTCTAAATATTTCTTCTTCTTTTTTATTGAATTCCTCTAATCTGCATTTAACTGGGGGTTTAGTTATTGCTTTACTCTTATTAAGTTCAATGACAATTACTTCAGCTTTCTCTGAATGTGCCACAAGTGTGTGACGCTCTTTACGCCGTCTGGGATCATGAATTCGGGAGCGAAATACTCTATTTACATTAATATCAGCAATGAGAAGGTCTTCCTCAAACGATTTTGCCCTTGCAATGATTTCCCCTGATTCTCCGATCACCACACTATGTCCATCAAATACAAGCTCGTCCTGACCTCCGACCATATTACAAAAAACTATATTTACAGAGTTATCTCTGGCACGGGTCATAAGCATACGTTCTCTAGAGGCCACCTTAGAGGCATAATAAGGGGATGAAGAAATGTTTATGATGATTTGCGCATCGCCCAAAAGGGCTTGCCTTCTCGTGGGATCACCGGGATACCATATATCCTCACAGATATTGACCCCGAAAATCACCTCATCAAGTTTATATACGGGTGCACGGACTCCTGATTGAAAATATCTGTTCTCATCAAAAACACCGTAATTCGGCAAATAGCGTTTGTGATAGACATCAATCAGTTTTTTATCATGAATTATTGCGGCAGCATTATAAATATCTTCTTTCCTATCAGGAAAACCCACAATAACAGTCATATTACTAGAAGCTTTTCTAATTTCTTCAATTGTACTCATACTGTCGTTTATAAAGTTTGGTTTTAGCAAGAGGTCTTCAGGCGGATATCCGGTTACGGATAACTCCGGAAAGCATAAAATATCTACGCCACAATTTTTGGCAGAGGATATATAGGCAAGAATCTTATTCAGATTCCCCTCTATATCTCCTACCTTTGCATTTATTTGTGCTAAAGCAATCCTAGGCATAATTTATTATAATACTTGAATAAAGAACATAACTACAATATATCAATAGATTTTCTTTGTTAAAAGGCCTTAATTTTGGATATTGGTGCGGTTTCTGAAAGGTCTAAGATAAAGCGATAGCAATATGTACTATATTTGCAAAGAAGTGAAAAATAATACTGGCCCAGAGCGTTTTTGTTTTAAGATATAGATAGCCCATTACAAGTGAGGGGAAAAAAGTTAAGATGGCTTGCGAGCATATCGCAATATTGTGCCCACCCCCCAAACACAGGGTAATAAAATGACCCACTGCAAAAAGTAGACTGACAATAATTACACCCTTAATGTTATTTCCTATCTTATTTTGCAGATAGCCTCTGAAAAACACTTCTTCGGGTAAGGCAACCATTAAAAACTGAGTCAAAATAAACGCAACTGGCAAAGAGTTTATTACTAATTTTTGTCCCGTATATAAACCATATGAATATATTACAGCTGTATATATGGATAATAGAACAGCTGATACTCCCAAGCCTATAAGGACTCCCTTAATGTCGTATTTAAAGAATCCGCCATCCGCTTTGAGTAAAATTGGGAAGAGCATTAGCACTGCTGCAATGGATATTACATAGTTAGAGGGAATAAAGAATTTGCTGATAAATATAGTTAGTATTATAACAACATAGAATGTTAAGGGTATTGAATGTTTGCTGAGCCAGGATTTTTCTTTCATATGAGGGGCATCAATTTAACAAGAAATGTATTTTTGTTAAAATACATAACTCACCAAAGGAGGTCAACAATACATTGCTCTATCTCTATCCTTATTTGTATGGTTAATTATTCATTTAAAAGGACAAAGTGTAATTCTTTTCTCTTAAAAGAATAGGTGTTAATATATTTGCCTAAAAGATATGGATATAACACTCGTAATCCCAACATATAATGAATCGGGAAACATAGCCATTCTGGTTGCCAAGGTCTTTAAGATCTTCAACGATAATAATTTAAATGGTTATATTATTGTAGTAGATGACGATTCTCCCGATCAGACCTGGAAGGTTGCTGAAGATCTTAGAGACACCTATCCAAAACTACAAGTTCTCAGGAGACAAGATAAACGGGGCCTTTCCTCAGCTGTGCTTGATGGATTCGCTATGGCAAATACGGATATTATAGGCGTCATAGATGCTGATTTAAGCCATCCTCCCGAAAAAATACCAGAATTAGTAACTCCAATAATTAACGGGGATGCGGATTTCACTCTCGGAAGCAGATATATAAATCAGGGAGGAATAGAAAATTGGCCGCTTAAAAGACAAATTTCATCTAAAATTGCGACATTAGCTGTAGTAGGCTTAACAAGTGTTAAAGATCCGATGTCAGGATTTTTCTTCTTAAGAAATGATTTAATAGAGAATGTTGAATTAAGCCCCAAAGGGTTTAAGATTGGTCTTGAAATTTTAGTAAGATCCAAATGTAAAAAGGTGAGGGAAGTACCTATTGTATTTCGCGACCGAGAATATGGAGAAAGCAAGTTGAGCAGTAACGTAATTGTAGACTATCTAATCCATGTTTCTAAACTATATATACATAAGATGTTCAATTAGGAAAATGAACATAATTTCTATACTTAGAACTCGTTATTATTTATTCTTTGCATTATTTTTCTTTCTTCTAACTTTTGTGATCTACTATTTAACCGGAGAGGGCAGAGCGACGCCTTACGATAATTTTGTTCGTCTTGCGGACGCATTCTTAAACGGCAGGCTTTATCTCACCGCTGACGTGTACTGGCTTGAGCTTGTTCCCCTAGACGGTAAACACTATGTTGTTCCCCCTCCATTCCCCGCCATATTAATCCTCCCCGTAGTAGCAATCTGGGGACTCTCCACTAATCAGACACTGATATCGATTTTCTTTGGCGGCCTAAACGTATCCTTAGCTTATCTGGTCGCTAAAACACTTACTCAAAATAGAAGCGTACAAATTTGGTCTACTGCAATGTTTGGATTTGGAACAATACACTGGTGGGTTGCAACGGCAGGAGGTGTCTGGACTTTCTCACATACTATCTCAGTTACTTTTCTATTTATCGCAATATTATTTACTCTCAACAAATACCATCCACTTTTAATTGGATTATCTCTAGGCGCATCGTACTGGACTCGTTTAACTACAATCCTATCTCTCCCCTTTTTTCTAATCTACACATACGACAGATGGTATAAACCTTTCAATATAAAGAACATATTAAACAGCATTAATATACGATTCCTTTTCTTCTTAGGTTTAGGTGCTGCTATATTTATACTTCTAAATGCTATTTACAACTACGCACGTTTTGAAACGCCTTTGGATATATCTTATTACTTAATCCCTGGTATTTTAGAAGAGCCGTGGTATCAAAAGGGTATATTTAATCTCACATACATACCCAGACACTTGAAAGTAATTTTCTGGGGATTGCCCAAATTGATGGAGGAGTTCCCGTTTCTGCTTCCATCATGGCATGGCATGGCTATATGGATTACAACCCCGGCATTTATATATGCCTTCAGAGCAGGTATAAGAAATAAGTTATCCTTAGGCTGCTGGCTTTCTATTGCTCTAATCGCACTTGTAAACTTTTCTCATGGAACCTGGGGATTCACACAGTTTGGATACAGATTTGCCTTAGATTTCTATCCGTTCCTTTTCTTATTGACAGTCAAAGGAATTGGGGATGAGATAAAATGGCATCATAAAATATTAATAATAATCGGTATACTGGTTAATTTTTGGGGAGTTCTAGTAATACAAAGATTCGGGGATTATATTACTTATTAACTAAAGCTATTTCTTAAATACCAAAAACTTATAACCAAAGAAATTCCATAATATAACTATAACAATTGATGCAAATGCCCCTATATTCGCCCATAGTATTGGTGAGATTCCGCCAATGGGTTCAACATAGTTTACTATAAATGAAGCAACTGCTACATTGATGATAAATCCAATAGCGGCAATTATTAAAAATTTAACAAACTGTCTGCCTAGACCATCAGTTCCTCCACTTTCAAAAGTCCAATATTTATTCCATAGATAACTATTTGTTACTGCAAAAACAAAAGAAATTCCTTTAAAAACTGAAAACCATAATCCTTTATCCACCCCAGACATTAATATCAAAAGGTTAAGCGCGCCAAAATCAATAGCTGTGTTTGCAACACCTATGGGAAGAAATTTGCCAAATTGAAAAAATATATGCCTTCTCTTGCCCAGGTGAAAAGTTATATAAACCCATAAAACTAAAGAAGATGGAACTAGAACTATTAAAGAAACCCAAATTAATATTGCCTTATCACCGGATATCTGCAGCTGAGTTTCTAGAACTTTTAATAATGAGATTATTAATGCTGCAATGATCAAGCCTAGTACGATAGGGCTTATTATATCAATTTTTTTCATAATAATATGGTTATGTAGCCAGAATTAAGAAAAGATTAAACCCATATCAACTCGATTAGATTTATGAGTCCTTATCTCCAAGATTGTAACCAAAAATAGCGGTCAACTGTATCTGGTGAAATAGGCACCGCCGCTATTATCGGATAAAAATAGATGAATACTCCTATTGCCGTCATAATATACATTACCACAATAAATTTGCCATATTTTGACTTATTCCATATTGAATTGAGGAAGTAGGCGATAATTATTATGACAAATAAAAGTGCAGGCAAGAAATGATACAAGAATGTTACCTTTCTAGGCGAAAGAGCCCACGGAAGCCAATAAGCTAAAACACTAACAACAGCGAATATTAGCGCCGGTGATTCCTTTCTTATAACTTGCACAACCCCGGCTAAGAAAAACACACAACCTGTCCACCATATAAATGGGTTACCCAATGCATATATGTGAGCATATTGTCCCCCTAATTTTTCAAAGTGCATATAGACAGTTTTAATTAGGAGCGGCCACATCCACCATTGAGATTGATATGGATGCGTATCAGTCACACCGCCGTGATAACCAAACATTTGCCCTTGGAGAGCTATGAAATCTCCTATTGAGTTGCCAAAATAGAAAAATGGGATATATGTCGCCACGTATATTATCAAAGGAATGAGAACAAAAGCTAGAATCATTCTCGGAAAGACTCTTAATAATGCGCTAATGTAGGAACTTCCCTCAGAATCTGAACTATATACTTCAAAATAGTAAATTAAGAAGAACGAAACCCCAGCTAAAAACTCAGCTATATAAACACCGCTCCATTTAATAGATATTGAAGCGCCACAAAAAAGACCTGTCAGAAGAAGAAATATTGTTTTTCGGGATTTGGCATATTTTACAACAAAGAGGGAGGCTAAAAGAACGAAGTTGGCCATAAAAATATCAACCATAGTGATACGGCTTAGTACAAAGATAAAGGATTCGAATGTATACAGCAATGCGGCGATTAAACCCACACCGTTGTTAAATAAGTTTCGTCCCAAGAGGAATATAAATAAGGTCCCCAAAACACCGAAAAAAGCTTGGAAGAAACGCCATCCAAAAGTATTGTCTCCAAAGATTAAAATACCTAAAGAGCTAATTTCCTTTCCCAATGGCGGGTGAGTCCACTCGTAGGCTAAATCCTTTGGTGCCTCTACCTCAGGAACTTGCCAAGCAGATTTATTGCCTTTTGCCATTTCTTGAGCAGTAAAAGCAAAGTAGACTTCATCAAAATAATAGCTCTGAGGAAATTCCAAACGGTGAAATTTGAGACCAAAACTAATAGCAATGATCAGAAAAAGCAGTAACTGAACGCGGTATTTTGATAGTAGGATGCTCATAAATGTTAATTATTCCCGAAAAACAAATACTAAGTGTTTACTATATCTTTTTTTCGAATTGTATGCC
>JBBDIN010000060.1:0-6057 GCA_040880385.1 Thermodesulfobacteriota bacterium
CCAAATAACTCCCCCACTAAATATTTATTATTTCAAGTTCTCTGCTTCCCATTCGAGCAAGACCCGTAGAATCTATAAAATCGGTGACATGATCGAGCATTGAGTTCACATGACGCTTTTCGTTGCTAACGAAAGAAATTCCTATCGTTGCTTTGTTCCAAAGATCATTAGAATCAACCTCAGCAATTGAAATGTTATTGAATTTGGATTTTGCTCTATGAATCAAGCTTTTTAAGGTCTGCCTCTTATCCTTAAGGGATCTGTTGCCTTCCATATATAAGTCAATTCGGAGTATTCCTATGACCATTTGCCACAATTATAGCTCTTGTTTGAATTCCTCAAAAATGTAGAACTCGAAAATGTCCCCTACTTTAATATCATTAAATCTCTCGATAGTAATACCGCACTCATAACCCGTGTTCACTTCTTTCGCGTCGTCTTTAAATCGCTTAAGGGAAGAAAGTTTGCCGTCAAAAGTTATTACACTATCTCGTAGAACCCTAACATTGTTATCCCTAGAAACTTTTCCGTCACTTACCATGCATCCTGCAATAGTACCAATTCTTGAAATATGAAATGTCTCTCTAACCTCAGCATGACCGGTCATTTTTTCCTCTACTATTGGATCCAATAGACCTTCCATCGCGCCTTTTACCCTGTCAATCACGTTATAGATAATTGTATGCAGTTCAAGGGAAATCCCCTCTCGCTCAGATATATCTAAAGCCTTTACATCGGGTCTTACATTGAAACCTACGATGATAGCATTTGAGGCGCTTGCAAGAATAACATCTGTCTCGTTAATGCCACCAACTCCGGCATGAACAATTTTAACCTGACACTTTTCTGTGCTTAATTTTGTTATAGACTCTCTAACAGCTTCTACTGATCCTTGTGTGTCTGCTTTGATAATTAATGCAAGCTCTTTATACTCTTCTGCTTCAAGTGCTTCAAATAAATTCTCAAGAGTAGGTTTTACTACCTTCGCGGCAACTGCCTCTCTGTGTTTAGTTTCTCTATGACCAACCACATCCTTAGCAGCTTTCTCATCTTTGACAGCATAAAAGCGCTCACCAGCCTGAGGAACTGTAGAAAGCCCCATTGTTTCAACAGGCATGGAAGGACCAGCCTCAGTTACCCGCTCACCTTTATCATCAATTAGGGCTCTTACTTTACCGTAAGTCGTTCCTGCAACTACCATATCTCCAATACGAAGAGTTCCTTCACTAACTAATACTGTAGCAACAGGGCCTCTGCCCTTATCTAAAACAGCTTCAATAATAAAACCATTTGCTCTTTTATCCTGATCCACTTTAAGCTCAAGCACATCAGCTTGAAGTATTACTAATTCAAGTAATTCTTTGATTCCCAAATTTTGCTTAGCCGAAACCTCAGCAAATAATGTATCTCCTCCCCAATCCTCGGCAAGAAGACCTATTTCAGATAATTCTCTTTTAATTTTCTCAGGTTCAGCATCAGGCTTATCAATTTTATTAACAGCAACAATGATAGGGACTTCCGCTGCCTTCGCATGATTCACAGCCTCCACAGTTTGAGGCATTACCCCATCATCGGCGGCAACTACTAAGATCACTATATCTGTTACTTTTGCCCCACGAGCCCTCATCGCAGTAAACGCTTCATGGCCAGGAGTATCAACAAAAGCAACTTTTCTGCCATTAACATCCACAGTATAAGCTCCAATATGTTGAGTTATTCCACCAGCCTCTCCATCGACTACGTTTGCTTTCCTTATAGTGTCGAGCAAGGTGGTTTTTCCATGATCCACATGACCCATTACTGTTACAACCGGTGGTCTTGAGACAAGCTCATTATCGGTGATTTCAACTTCATCTTCTAAAAGAAGGTTGTCTTCCTCAAAGGCGTCTGAGGTTATCTCAAAATCAAATTCTTCTGCCAAGAGCGCTGCGGTTTCGTAATCTATACTTTGATTGATAGTAGCACTCATGCCCAATAGAATCAGTTTCTTGATTAATTCTCCAGCTTTCAAACTCATCAACTTGGCTAATTCTCCAACGTTGATAGATTCACCTACTTTGATTGCACGTTTTGCGGAGTTTGCTGAAAATGCAACAACATCTGCTGGCTGATTACTTCCTGTTTGGGTCTTAGTTGGTCTAGAGTCTTGTCTGAAATTTCTATCTGAATTTTTTCCCTTATAGCCGGAACCAGTATGTGGTGTAGGTCGGGGTCTTGCTCGCCCGCCACCCTCTACAAGATATTCCCTTCTTTTACCAGGAAGTTTGGCTCTAAAAGCTTTTCTAAGCTCTTCAAGCGTATCCTCATCTATTATTTCTTCACGTGTAGGTTTTACATTTTTACTCTTTTTCTTAAAGGCCTTCTCTGTACCTTCTGTAGCCTGCTTTTTTGATTTATCAGCTTCAGTTTGTTTGGTTACTTTTTCTATTCCACTTTCTTTAACTTCTTCAAATTTTAACGTATCGTTCTGAGATTCCTCATCAACATCTTGAATTGGTTCTTCTACTTCATCAGGTTGAGCATCTTGATGCTCAACTACTTCTTCAGCAGATTCAATTGTCTGTGCATCTTCGGCTATAATTTCTAGACGCCCATTGTCAACTAAAGAAGGTTGAGTGTCGGTTATGTTTGGGGCATCACTTTGTTGAGATACGGACGCTGCATCTTCAGTTAACTCTTCTATGTCAGGCTCTGCTAACCTCTTTTTTCTTCGTAAAACAACGCTGGCCCCTTTTCTCCTCTCGACTACTTCCGCCCCGCTTTCTGAACGAAAAACTCTGACTTTTTCTACAAGCATAGACTCTTGTGCTTGAGTTTGTGCTGATTGGGAGGCTCCAATTTTATCAATTATCCTTTTTGCCTCTTCTGCAGAAATAGAACTCGCGTGACTTTTTACAGATATACCTAACCCTTTAGCAACATTTAAAATTTCTTTGCTTGGTTTATCTAAATCACGAGAGAGTTCATACACTCTTATATTTGACATATTTAACACATCCATTTATTCGCGATATTAATCCTTTCTATTTTAAACTTTGAGCTTATCAGAAGAAGGGTACCAAAGTTTAGTATACTATGCAAAAAAGATCGGCATTAAACCAATCTTAAATCCAACTTATAATCGGCAGTATTCGTTTAACTTATTAAGCCTCTTAAACTGACTTATTACTATTTCCTATTCCCCTTCTTCCAAAGTTCCTTATTCTGGATCTTTTATTGGCTCTTCGGAAGCCTCATCAGGTTCAGTCATCTGATCTAATTTGTCTTTAAGTGCAAATCTTGCTGCTGTTTGCAATCTCTGGGCCTCTGCCTCGTCCTTTAAACCACCTGACTTTATGAGTGTTTCCGAATCAGAAAATGCAACATCCTCTAATTTATGATACCCATCCCCATATAATAGATTCGCAGTAACCTCTTTGACGTTTGGTAATGACATCAATAAAGATACTACATCCTGCTGTTCTCGTTTTACTTGAGAATCGGTTTTTATGTCAATTCGCCACTCAGTCAACTGAGATGCAAGCCTCACATTCTGTCCCCTTCGCCCTATGGCTAAGGACAGCTGATCATCATCTACAATAACTTCCATAGATTTATTTTCATCATCAATTATGACTTTATTCACCTCTGCTGGAGATAGCGCATTGCAAGCAAACCTTGCTTGATCTGGAGACCAGGGAACTATATCAATTTTTTCTCCCCTAAGCTCTTGAATAACATTTTGAACTCTTGCTCCTCTCATTCCAACACATGCACCTACCGGATCTACATCCTGATCGTTTGATGAAACTGCAATTTTTGTACGTCCGCCAGGGTCTCTGGAAAGAGCTTGTATCTCTACTATTTGATCACCAATTTCAGGGACTTCAGATTCAAACAGCTTTCTCACAAAATCTTTATGAGACCTGGACAGTATCAATTGTGGACCTCTTTTTGTCTCCTTAATATCAACTAAAAGAGCTCTCATGCGTTCTTTGGGTTTATAATACTCTCTTTGAACTTGCTGTTCAGGAGGGAGAAAAGCTTCAGTTTTTCCTAGATCAACAATAATATTTCTTCTTTCTACTCTTCTGACGATACCGCTAATAAGCTCCCCTTTCCTATTTTTAAACTCTTCATAGATAACTTTGCCTTCAGCTTCTTTAATACTTTGAAGTATCCTCTGTTTAGCATTTTGTATAGCAATTCTTGTAAAATCAGGATTTATCTTTACACCAATTTGATCGCCAAGTTCTGCTTCTGGGTCAAGATCTATAGCCTCGGCTTCCGTAATTTCCATCTCGGGATCTTCAGTTTCTTCAACAACAGTCTTAAATTCAAATAATTCCACATCACCATCATTTTCGTTGAAGTGAACTTCAAGCTCTTTATCCATATCCTGCATTCTAAATAATTTTTGTGCGGCTGATAATACTGCCTCTTCAACAGCTGAAACTATCTCGTCTTTTTCAATCCCCTTGTCCTTACAGACAGAATCCATGACACGTGTTAATTCAGTTAGTTCTGACATTGCAAATCTCCCTTTATAAATCCAATTCCAGGTTTGCCTTTTCTATGTTCTTATAGGGAATCAAATAATTAACCCCATCAGTTTGTAGTGATACCGTTTCATCTACGAAATCAAGGAGTTTCCCTTTGAAAACTCTTCTATCTTCAATATCTTCTAATGTCTTAATCTTTACAGTCTTACCTTTGTATCTTAAATAATCACTAGGTTTCTTAAGCGCTCTTGTAAGCCCGGGAGAAGATATTTCAAGGGTGTACGAACCCGGTATTACGTCATGAACTTCTAAGAGTCTACCAAGTTCTCTGCTTATCTGTGCGCAATCATTGACTGTTATGCCCTGTTCCTTATCAATAAACACTCTTAATATTCCCTTACTGCCTAGAGCTTTAAACTCTATATCGAATAGTTCAAGATTCTTCTCATATAGTAGAGGTTCCAACAATTCTTTGATGTTAGATATTATATTGTCCTCAGATAAACCCATAACTAAAGAACCTTTTACCCTAACTTATGTAATAAACTTAATTGTAATAACTTGACAATACCCTGAAAATTAAAAAAAGCGGGTTCAACCCGCTTTTCACTATAAAAATACTACCCAATTTAATGCCATAGGGCAAGAAGGAGGCTATATCGACAGTCGGCACTATCTATAGCTCTAATCTATTGAAATTATTGTAATCTCTAAAGGGATTTACCGCTATAACAATTTGCTGAAGGGATATACGACGAAGAGAAAGGGACATCTATAGGTTTTTATCGATGATAAGGCCTAAACTTGAGCTTTATCTTGTGTAGAGTTGCCGCCTGATCCGGTGTGAGTACATCTTTTACCCTTAAAAACATCTCGACTTTTGTTCTAGTATAAGCAGCTTTTGTATTTTCTATCCCATCAATTAGCTGCAAAACATCTTCTTTCTTTGCCTCAGGATTCTGCAACTCTTTTTTTAATTCTACTTCGCTATTTTTAAGTTGTTTTCGATATTTAGAAATTCTTTTTTTATAAGACGAAAAGATTTTTTCGATGCTCTTTGCCTGATCTTTAGTTAAATTAAGCTCCCCTGCAATTTGCGGATCTTTCCACCACTTATAAGGCGATTTAGAACCTAGCATTGCGCTAGCATTTAATGTGAAAATAATTGCAACAACAAACATCAACAACGATATTCTCAATTAATGCCTCCATCAACATCCGTGCCGCCATCCCAAGCACCATAGATTGAAAGCACATCCGCCGTTTCCCTAGATAGAGCATTGTCAAGCTCTATGAGTATCAATTCATCTTGTTCATCAGAACTCATAAAGAGACTATTCCTCATATCGGGACTAAAAGCACCAAAGGTGATGATACAGACTAAGAAAATAGAAGCCATTGCTCCCGCTAAAGTCCAGTTAGGTTTTATATCTCTAAACCAGCCTAGGAACCCGGGCTTGAGCTTAACTTCATCGACAGCAGCTTTATCCCAAAAATTAGAGAGAAACTCAGTATCAGGTTCTATTTCATCCTGGGCTTCAAGGAGATTCCAAAGATTTTTAGTTTCAGAAAGATA
>JBBDIN010000061.1:0-6032 GCA_040880385.1 Thermodesulfobacteriota bacterium
GTTTTGACAGCGGGTATGGCTACCGTGTCCTCAAATATATTAGCTCTATATGTTTTTAGCCTGCAGAATCAGTTTCCCACTATAGCGGGACATCTAATTTCCGCCTCCATTCTTTCAGCCCCTGCCGCGGTTGTAATGTCTAAATTACTGGTACCGGAGGACGGAGCGCCAGAGAACCCTCGGGACCAATGTTGATCCTCACTACGATAAGGATGGGAGTCTTTTTGAATCGATAATAAACGGCGCTGAAAACGGGGTAAAGCTGATTATTGGCATTGTTGCTCTACTTATCGCTATTTTGGGTTTAGTGGCGCTGCTTGATCTAATAGTCGGAGGAGCGGGGGGTCATATCAATAATTTTGTTGGTATAAATATTGACTGGTCGCTAAAAGGTTTTATGGGTTATTTGTTTTATCCTCTGACGCTAATAATCGGAGTTCCATACACTGATGCTTATACGATTTCAAAAATTATAGGCGAGAGAACCATAGTTACTGAAGTTGTTTCGTATAATGACCTTGCCTATGCAATTGAAAATGGGTTACTTAAACATCCCAGATCTTCAATAATTACAGCATACGCACTTTGTGGGTTTGCTCACATTGCCTCTATGGCTATTTTTGTCGGCGGCGTAGCAGCGCTAGCCCCCTCTAGAAAAAAAGATATAGCGGCTATGGGCTTTCGTGCCCTAGTTGCCGCTACCCTTGCCTGTCTCATGACCGCATGCATTGCGGGAGTGTTCTTTTCTGAAAAATCCATCTTGTTTTAATCCATCTTGCTTTAAACGAACGTACTATCTTTTAAGAAGCCATATTATTGTCTAACAAACAATATTTCAGCCTATATACGGCTATGGCTAACTGTGTAGTAAGCACTCAGAGATTAGGAACGTTTGTACGTATTGCTTTTATGGACGGCGTTCCCATAGGAGACACACAATGACGGAACCGAACACAAAAGAGCGTATTTTAGACTCAGCAGAATATTTGTTTGCAAACAAAGGATTAAAAGACACCTCGGTTCGAGATATCACAAGACAGGCTGATGTTCACTTGGCAGCTGTCAATTACCATTTTGATTCCAAAGACGGCCTCGTTAGAGCGATAATGGAGCGAAGAATCGCACTTCTTAACAGGCAGAGATTAGAGCTCCTAAGCACATTTGAACACCAATTCGGAAGCGATACTGTTCCAATTGAGTATGCGTTGTATGCCCTGCTTTCCCCGGGAATAAAGATGTGTTTTGAAAGGCCTCATTTTCTTAGGATTGCAGGTCAAATAGTTTCCCATCCCGACGAGGAAACATACAAAATTTTCGTTTCACATTTCGAAGATGTGTTTTCCAGATTTAAAGAAGTTTTTATTGTTTCTTTGCCGCACGTGCCCGAGGAAGAACTTATGTGAAGAATCCATTTTCTCGTAGGTTCAATGATTCATACATGGACAAATCATTCCTGGCTAAAGACCTTCTCCGGCGGAGTTTGCGAGCTAAGAGAACAAGAGGAAATTGTTAATATGTTAATAGCTTTTTGTGCTGCCGGTTTAAGGGCAGATGTATATAGTCACCCAAAAGAATGAGATGAGTAAGTTTAGCAAAGTAAAAAAAATCATAATCGATGGAGGAAGTAGAATCATGAAAGCTACATCTTTTGAGACCTCTGCAGACAATTATAAGGCCGATAATTTTAGTTTGATGGATGGGGAAAGGCTAGACACGGACTCTGTAAGAGAAGATTTTATGGAGAGCGAAGTTGATTATGAGATTAAGCCTAAAAAGAATGAAAAAAAAGAAAATAATTACAAATTCAATCAAGAGTTAAGGCTTGTGAATGCCTATTTTAAGGAAGTAGGGTCTGAGACTCTTTTGAAAGCTAAAGACGAAATTAATATTGCAGCAAAAATTAAAGAGTGTGAGTTACAAGCAAAAATTGCAATTAAGTTCCTCCACCAAATTTCAGGTAAGACAATTAAAGGATCTATAGAAGAAGTTGCCCAGGAATACAGGAATTTGTTAAACGACCCTTCTTTTAAAAAGCAGATTGGTTGTGAAGAATACAAGAGACTTAAGAGACATTTGATGATTCTCGAAGCATATGTGAAAAACGCCAATAAGTTAAGAAATTTCTTTGTAAGAGCAAACTTAAGACTCGTTGCAAGTATGGCTAAAAAATATGTAGGTAGAGGCGTCCCGTTTCTTGATCTTATCCAGGAAGGCAACTTAGGCCTTATAAAAGCGGTAGAAAGGTTTGATCATACAAAAGGTTACAGGTTTTCAACATATGCATGCTGGTGGATAAATCAGGCTATGAATAGGGGTGTTTTTAACCAGACTAGAACAGTAAAAATCCCGGCATATGTTTTAGAAAAGGCTGGAAAGGTTTGGAGTGAGCGGGCTAAATTCGTTGAAGAAACAGGACAGGAGCCTCATCCACGGGAGATAGCTTCAAAGGTTGATATGAGCGTTGAAAATGTAAGGCAGGTTCTTGAGTCTAATAACGGTAACAATATGGTTCGCCTGGATTCCCCTGTATGGAATGGAGAAAAAGCTACTTATATGGATTACATGGAAGATTCTCAATCCCTGCCGGTAGATACCCTAATTGCTGAGGGCTCGATTCCCTCAAGCGTTGAGCATGCTCTTGATATGTTAGATGAAAGAGAGCGGGATGTAGTAAAGATGCGCTTTGGTGTGGGATATAATCAATCGTTTACGTTGGATGAAATCGGTAAAAGTTTTGGTCTTACGAGGGAAAGAATTAGGCAGATAGAGAAAAAGGCTCTACAAAAGATGAGAAATTCTTCTTCTGCCCCAGCACTTAGAAGTTTAATTGAGAAAAACTAATGTTTTCAAATTAAAGCGTACCGCTTGAGGTTGAAGGAGGGGACGCCTCAAGCGGGGGCTTTTAAGAAGTATAATTAAGAACGTCAAATTATTTTTTAATCCTTGTATACCATTAAAACTGCGGTTTCAAAAAATTTAATTTTTTCTAAAAAAAGGCTTGACAAATATTTTTTAAGTGATATTATTTGACCAACTAGTCAACTATAAGGTAAAAAAATGGGAAGAACAAGCACAGCAAAAGAAAAATTAATAACAAGCGCAATCGAGCTTATAGGAAACCGCAGCTATAACGCGGTAGGGGTTCAGGAGCTCTGCGATCATTCTGGTGTTAAAAAAGGCAGCTTCTATCATTTCTTTCCTTCCAAGCGTGACCTAACATTAGAAGCTATAGATACTATGTGGGCTAAATTTAAAGAGCAAATGCTCGATCCCATATTTAATTCGGACATCAAGGCCTTTGAAAAGTTTAATGTTTTAATGAATAAGGCTTATGAATACCAGTCTGCTGCAAAAGAGTGTACAGGCTGTGTTACAGGTTGTGGCATGGGGAATCTAGCTCTAGAACTCAGCACGCAGGACGAAATCATTCGACAGAAGATTGAGCAGATATTTGAAGAATGGGCACAGTATTTTGAAGATGTAATTGTAGATGCAGTAAATGAAGGGGATCTTTCGGTTGATACTGACCCAAGATCAACAGCCCAAGCTATATTGGCTTATATGGAAGGTGTGTCGCTGATGGGAAAAACCTTCAATGACCCAACAATGCTAAGCCGACTTGGTGAAGTAATGATTCAATTATGTATTTCAAAAAAGAACATATCTTTAGAAGATAATATGTAAAAACTGGTTGAGAATATATTTTTTTGCAAATTAGCAAACCAACCAGTCAACTAAAGAACAAATTGCAGGAGGCAAGTAAGATGCAGAATTCAAGAATAAATAACGCTAAGGAAATTTCAGCGATCAATGTTCAAAACGCCAATTTCCCGGGTTACATTGATGTTGAAAATTCCAAAGATGAATTACTTGTTAAATTCTTTGTAGATTCACAACATGAAGAGGCTTTTACTGAGCTTGTAAATAGATATTCAGACAAAGTTTACAGGCTGACCTATAGAATCACCGGGAACCCCGATGATGCAGAAGAAGTACTGCAAGAAGTTTTCATAATCCTGATTGAGAAGCTTCATACATTTAGACAGGAGTCCAGATTCTCTACATGGCTCTACAGAGTAGCTGCAAATGCTAGTTACATGTATCTGCGGGGTGGAAAGAAAAAGAAAGAAAGCAAGGTAAGTTTCGATGACTATAAACCCTATAATGACCATGGTGTTTTAGAAGGTGTTCAGGACAAAGACTGGAGCGACATTCCTGACTACAAGCTTCTTAGCTTAGAAGGGAGTCAGCTTATTGAAAAAGCTATTGCTGAACTGCCAGAGGAATACAAAATCGTATTTCATATGAAAGATGTGGAAGGAATGACCAGCAAGGAAATTGCAAAGATCCTTAATTTGTCTCTGCCTGCTGTTAAATCAAGAGTACTTAGAGCGAGGCTCTTCTTAAGAGATAAACTTTCTGATTACTATTCAGAATGGGATAGGAATTAGAGTTTATATTAAAAATATATTAGGCTGGATTAAGGATTGTCTCAAGCTCCCCGCTTTGGAAAAGCTCGACACATATGTCGCATCCCCCAATAAACTCACCGTTAATATAGAGTTGAGGTATAGTGGGCCAGTTTGAATAATCCTTAATTCCCTGCCTGATCTCAGGGTCAGAAAGTACGTCCACAGTTTCATACATAACATCATATGAATCCAGGATCTGCACTACTCTGGCTGAAAATCCGCATTGAGGCATTTCCCTGTTACCTTTCATAAATAGAATAACTTTGTTACCTTTTATCTGACTCTCAATTTTTTCAGTGGCATCTGACATTTATTGTCTCCTAATGTTTCTAGTGGTTGTTATAAGTATGAAATATATTTACTTTATACAATCGAGGGAAGTACTACCTTTGGCTCTCCCACTGCTCGGGTGTATAAGTTTTTAATGATAGAGCGTGAATTCTTTCCTTCATAGCATCTCCAAGTACTCCGTATACCAGCTTGTGACGCTCTATAAGGGATTTCCCTTCAAACTCAGTTGATACTATAAGCGCTTCAAAGTGTGTACCGTCTCCGTCAACATTTACGACCGAGTTAGACATACCGTTTTCTATCATTGTTTTTATTTCTTTTGTATCCATGGAAGATATTATAAATGTTTTTGATCTCCTTTCAATAATATTAAGGAATAAAACGTTGCAAAATACCCTATAGAATCTATAATTTCTTCATGCTCCTAATATGTATAAGTAAAAATTATTCTTATGCTAACAATAATTAAGGAAGCTTATCGGAGGAACAGTAATGAAAGTTAATGAAATTATGACGGAACCGGTAGTTGTTATCAGTCAGGATAGAACTCTAGAGGAAGTCGCTGAAAAAATGCTCAATAATCAGATAGGAGGACTCCCTGTTGTTGACGATGAGGGGAAAATCGTTGGAATGGTAACTGAGTCTGATTTCTCGGCTAAGGAGCATGCTATTCCCTTTTCAAGGACATACGCCCCTCAGCTCTTTGGCAAATGGATGTCAAAAGAGGGAATCGAAAAAGCTTATGAGACGGCGCGCAGTATAGTGGTAAAAGAAATTATGAGCAGTCCCGTAGTAACTGTTGCAGAGGATGCTACGGTTGCCGAAGTTGTTAGGCAAATGCTTGGGCGCCATATTCATAGGGTGCCGGTTGTAAGAGAAGGCGTACCGGTAGGCATGGTATCAAGACATGATCTTTTAAAGATGGTTGTTCAGAAATTTGAAGCTTAAACAATAATAATGAGTAAATTTGGAGTTAGTACTGAAAAGGAAGAAGCGCTTCTTCAAAAAATGAATGAGCTTGGAGTTCATGAAGCAGATATTGATGAAAAGTTTATTCGTTCAGGCGGACCAGGCGGACAAAATGTTAATAAGGTCGCAACCTGTGTTCAGTTAAAACATTTACCAACAGGAATTACAGTCAAAATCCAGAAGGATCGCACCCAAGGTGTTAACCGATTTTTAGCTCGCCGGTCTTTATTATCCAAGATAGAAGAAAGCATCTCAGGAAAACCAGCTAAAGAACAGATAAAAATACAAAAAATACAAAAA
>JBBDIN010000062.1:0-6008 GCA_040880385.1 Thermodesulfobacteriota bacterium
TCAAATGATTTTTTGTGAAAATATCTTTCAAATAACCTGAATTTGTAAGGTGCTATACCATACGTGCCATGCACAGTAATAAAATATTTTTTACCAGTAAATTTTGAAAGCCAATATGCAATGCATGAATATGGCTCAATCGCAGAATGTATTACATCAAATTCTTTTCCTCTATGATAAATAGCTATTCTTAAAGCCTCATACCATCCTAAGAAAAAATGCTTTTTGAATCGGAGAGGGTGAGGAATTTGATATACCGATGCTTCCACGCCATTAAATTCAAGTGCCGAAACAATATCTAATGAATATCTGCCCCATCCAGAAGTTGGTTTCAAATTTTCTGTAATTAATAAAATTTTCATTTTATTAAGGTGGTTACTCCTTGCAGATTATTCAATAAAGCCAAAAACTCTTCCGCCATTTTGTTCCAAGAGAAGCGATTTGTGTTCTCTCTCCCCTTCCTAATAAGCTCTTCTCGACTAGTTTCGCTTAATAAATCACGCATAGCCTTGCCGATATCTTCCGGCGAAAACGGGTCAACAAAAATTGCGGCATCTCCAGCTGTTTCTTTAGTTGCACCACAATTTGAAGTAATCACCGGTAGTCCTGCGTCCATAGTCTCAAGTATTGGGAGGCCGAACCCTTCGATAAACGACGGGTACACAAAGGCAGTAGCCTTTCGATACAAGACTCCTAGCTCCTCATCACTCACGCGACCTAAAAAGCATACCCTGTTTCCTAAGCCAATGTTGTTCACGTGCTGAATGAGTGATATATAATAAGGATCTTTAGGAGAGTACTTACCTGCTAAAACTAGGGTCATATTTGACTTCGGCACCAAGCGACAATATATATCAAAACCCCTGATTATGTTGAGAATGTTCTTGCGCTCTTTGATTGTTCCAGCAAAGAGGAAAAAGGGTGAATGTAGAATGTGAGACATATGTCCTCCGTCGGGTAGATGGTTATAGCCCGGATAAATAACAACCGCCTTGCTTAGAGCTGGCTTGAAATATTTAACAAGATCAGCCCGAGTCTCTTCAGAAATGCATACTATCCTTTCTGCTCTGCTAAAACTAAGCATAGATAAGATATCTAAGAAAATCCTAGAAGCCAGACTACGTATAGATCTACCAAAACGTTTATAAGCGAAGTCATATGCGATTACAATGCTTCGCCTCGGGCGGAAAGACAACGAAGTTATCGGACCTGTAAAGAAATAGACATCTGATTTTGTAGCAAAATGAAGACCAATTTCCTTCCAAAGGATTCCCCAGCCGACTTTTACTACTCTTACATTGGAACGGCCTTCGAAATCTTGAGAGAGAACACCTTCAGACCTTACATAGAGATTATATGTATGCTCGCTTCCAACAATTGTAAGATGGCTAACGAACTCATAAATGTATCTCTCTAAACCAGCCGGGTGATCCGATATATTTCCTGCAACAATCCCTATAATCATGACTTCAGAGGTTCGAGTTCCCAAACTAAAGTCTTTACGGGGAAAAGAAGCGATAGATACTGGTCATAAAAACCACTCCGACTAAGGATAAATTTTTTAAAGAGGCGAATCAAAGGATTGGAAGAATCTTGGGGCCATCCATACCAAAAGCCGATTTTATTGAAAATGCGATCAGAATAGGAATACTTTACCAAACCTTTTTCAGAAGCGATGAAGTAGTCAAAAGACCGAGAGGTAAAGAAGTGTTTATGAGTAATGTCTGTATAGCTGTCTACTGAGCGGAAGTACGGGACAGTGACTATTAGACGTCCGTCGGGCTTTAGCACTCGCCAGGCTTCCCGACTAAACTCAACTATGTCCGATAAATGCTCCACTACACTATGCGCTAGAATGATATCTACACTTCCTCCTTCGACTGGCCATGGAGTATGCTCCAGATTCTGTACTATATCGACCCCATCTAAAGGCAGCACATCCATCCCAGTCGCTCCTTTAAGCTTGTTCGTTCCGCATCCAACATGGAGAACGATCTTGCCTGGAAAAGGATTCTTAGGGAGCATGCCTGATTTGGTGTAAATCTCTGGAGTAAGAGAGGGTTTCATTTGTCTTCAAGTCTATCATTGATAAAAGCCAAAATCCTCTGACCTCTTCGTGTCCAAGTATACTCTTCCACATCGCGACGTGCTTGGGAGCCAAGCTTGTACCCAACATCTGGGTCATCCAACAGGGATAGGATGCTTCCAGCCAAATCTTTTTCATCATCCGGTTGAAAAAAACAAGCATTGTCTTCATTGAGAATCTCCCGAAAAGAGACTAGATCGGAGGCAACTATAGGCACACCGCTCGCCATATACTCAAAGAGTTTTAATGGCGAAGTATAGTACTGAGAAATGATTGACTTGGCCGAATTAGGTACAACTAGCACATCGGCAGCTCGGAGATAATATTTAATCTCATCATGTGGCTTATGTCCGACAATAAGGAGATTCGACTTATTGCCGTATGTAGCTCGAAATGTTTTGAGATCCTCGGCGGTACCCCCCACTATAACAACTAATGTATCCTCATTGAGGTAATCGGCAGATTTAGCCAAAGTATCCACACCTTTCCAGCCATAGAGATGCCCAGTATAGAGGATGATTTTTCCAACCTCTGGTAGGCCAACTCTCCGGCGACTAACCAACTTATCTGCCTCAAGATCGAACTCTGCCTCATCCACAGCATCTGGAGCAGTGAGAAGTTTCTTGGCTAAAACATCGAAATCTTGCTCAAGTTCACGCGCGTAGTACTTAGTAACAGTGATAATCCCTTTGGCGCGCTTGAGCACTGGAATATAGCGACTCATCTTATCGGGCTTGATATGTGTCTCCCAGAAAAAAATCTTTCGAGGAAGAAGCCAGGCAAGCGCAAGTGCAGTTTCGCCTCTTGTATAGAGAACAACATTCCGTTTCGTAAGAAGAAAGAATACGAGCGAAATGTAAAAAGATAAAGTGACCAAGAGGAAGGTTAGAGATGACCCTGATCCGATGTTGATAACCGGCAACTTCTGTATCGTAAAAAGTCTTTCGACATTATAGAAGTCGAAGGAGTCATCTTCGATAATATTCCGGCGATTAGGCACAATGAGCGTCACATCAGCTCCGCTTCGGGCGAAACTTTCGCACATTTTCATAACTTGTATCCCATGTGCTTTTTCGGTAGGAAGGCGAATATTGGCTATGTAGTAGAGTTTTTTCATTGGAAGCGCAGCGAATACTTAGTCATGAATTTGTTCAGAATATCTGCTGCCATTCTCTCCTCGGTATGGTTTAACTTTATGCCATTAATCTCTTTTGGCAAAGAAAGTAAAAAGTCCCGACTCTCATCATCTTTTTCAAAAGGAATAGTAAGACCTTTTTTTCTGAAAACAAGCTCTCTTGGCAAATGTTTCAAAGCAAGTTTTCTAAACAACTTCTTCTCAAAACATATCCCTATCGGCGACTCCCTTGAAAAAGAAATTCTCTCGTCGATTGGTCGGCTGAGAAAAAATTCTATCAAATCCATATCATAGAAGGGATTAGAAAAAAGCTTTCCATCTTTAACCAAAGGGAGGGAGAAAATCTCTCCATCAGAAGGAGTGTGTCCGACAAGCATTCCTGCAATAGTGAGCACTTGGTATCTTTTCATGCCCAATGTTCTCACTCTCAATCCAGGTACTTCAATAATCTGTCCTTTTGTGACAAAAGACAGATAATCACTCAAATAGTCGCCTCTGCCAAGCCAAGGGTGTAAAGCATTACGAATAGCTCTTGGTAACATCCCTAAGAAAAATAAACTATATTGAGCAGGCATCGAGCATGTCAGAGTGTCTGCATTCTGGCCAAAAAATACTTGTTCTTCGCCAATCAGAGACTTTTCAAAAATGCTTATTGTTCCTATTTGACTAGTGATACCCGTGGGATTGCCGTATGTTTCCCCAGATTTTTGAACTAACTCACAATATGTAGATGTATCTAAGGGCACTAAGCTATGATTTTCAGTTCCAACAACCTCGGCATTAATCTTTGCATACTCTGCCTCTGTCCCTTTTTCTCCCCACGGAAGCGAAGTATACGCATTTACCTTTATTTCAAGTTTTTTAAGATAAATGCCAACTAGGGCAGAATCAATTCCTCCGGATAAAAAGATCCCGACTTCCTCATTAACCACAGTCCTTCTAACCGCTTCGAGCATTAGTTTGTCCAACTCCTCAACCGTCTCTTTCTCTCTCAAATACTTACCTTGCATGTTAAATTGATAGGTATAAAGAGTCGAAACCTCACCATCTTTATCTACATTAATAACTGACCCCGGCGGAACAATTTCAATTCCCTTAACAAGAGATGCAATCTTTGCTGTCCCGAAAGAAAGGTATGATATAAGACCTCGCTTATCTATGATATCTCCTGATTGAAGTAAATCTTCAATAAATATCGAGCACGAAACCCCTCTTTCATCTTTCCGATAAAAAAGAGGAACATTCCCCAAATGGTCCCTCAGCATAGTTACTCCTGCTCCATCCTCAAAAGCAAATGCAAATGCTGAATCTCTTCGCTTCGCTACATACAGAGCATGAAAATCCCTTCCTTCAATATCCTCTTCCTTAAAATTGTAGTTAACGAGAATCTTCATTGCTAATTCCGCTAATTATTTTTGATATCACTGAACCAACTCCATACTCCGAATGAATCTTTCTTGAAAGAGATTCAGCTACCTGCTCTTTGTCGTCCCTTTCTAAAAAGTTGGTGATTTTCTGTTCTAAGTCCTCGGCTGTTTGGAAGTTAAATGTAGAAAAATTTTCTCCGTAAACATTCCTGAACGCTGTGTTTTTCACAAAGGCTGGACAACCGCTAGCTAAGGACTCAAGTACTGATTTATCCATACCTCCATCCGGTGATGCATTAATGCTTGCACTATGGGTTTGATATATCTCCGACATCTTGTAGTTCGGTACAGCACCAAACCACTTTAAATCTGCATCTACTTCTTCGGCTAGACTTTCTATCTCTTTTTTATACTTCCTATCATCTTCCGTAACTGGCTCGCCAACCAGTGTTAGAGGCCATCCTTTTGTTCCCTTAACTATTGCATACAAATTCTTTATCCTTGTTATTCGGCCGACGTAGAGAAGCGGTGTTTTCTCAGACACCATAGGAGAAAATTTATACTGCTCAGCGTCTATGCCGTGACCAACATATTGAACCTTTTTGCTCTTGAGCTGAAAACTCTCTGGAGCCGAAGTGAATACAACATTAGCCAACTTCTCCGCGAGCCAAATCCTTGGATTAACAGCTTTGTGAACGTACCACAGCCCCATCCTCTTGCCCCACAACCTCCAAAGCGGGCCACCTAAAATTGCATACTCAGGATTCATATGAACAAACACGGCATCATAATTCCCCCTCTCATTCCAAATGTGGCTGTAGAATCTCTTCAAATACTCTAGGGCTGAGTTCCCCTCTTCCTTGCCAAGCGAAAGAACTTTTACATTCTCTGGCAAGCTGTAGTCTCCTTTCTCGAGGCATATTACCGTCACAACTTCTACATGCTTGGCAAACTCCTCTATCCACCGATGAAAGAACCCGAGTATCGGATCTTCTTTGTTGACTTTCTGTGTAACTATTAGAAGCTTCATGCTTTTACCTTCCTACTAGCCTCCTCCCAATTCTTCTGTAGTTCTCTCAAATAATCTTCCTTGGACAGAAGTTTCTGTTCTAGTGTATGCCTCATATTTACCCTTAGGTTCTCCCGCTTCTGGTTATTTTCTATCAAATCTATGATTGCATTTGCAAAAAACTCTGGGTTGCCTGGTGGGCAGATATAGAGTTCCTTCTCATCCTGAAGCTCACTGGCTACCCCTACAGGAGTACTTACAACTGGTAGTCCAGACAAACCTGCTTCTACAAGCGATAGGCCATAGCCTTCAAAGAGAGATGTTTGAATAAAGACATTGGCAGTCTTGTAGTAAGAAGCTAAGTCCTCCTGCCATCCTTCGCACGAGACATTCTTCTCGAGCCCTAGATTC
>JBBDIN010000063.1:0-5869 GCA_040880385.1 Thermodesulfobacteriota bacterium
CTGTTATAAACCATACCGTTAAGCCCTTCAGGGTTATGGTACGTGGCGAATACAGGACATACAGGCTCGCAAGGAGCGTTGCCGCATTGCTGACAGAGCATTGGTAAAAAACTAGTCCGGAAACCAGCGCTGTTATTGACCTCTTCGAAATACCTTTCGATTCTAATCCAGGCCATATCGCGCCTTTTTGCAACCATTTCTTTTCCTACAAAAGCTATGTTGTTCTCTGCATAACATGCTGTAACACATGAACCGCAGCCCATACATTTTTGTAGATCAATATTCATTGCCCAACGGTATTTATTGTATTTTCTAGGAGGATAGAAATCAGGCTCAGGATGCTCTTCACGATGTATGCCTTTTTCAAGCTCAGTCAAGCTAATAGCTTGAGCTATGTCTCTATCATGTTGCGTTGTCGTATATTGAGTTTGAACAAATTGTTCGCTTTTATTGACCCTTGCAGCAGAAACTTTAGTAGAAAGCCAAGCAAAGCCACCTGACTTGGCATCTGTAGCAATAGGAAGAATTGTTGTAGGGTTTACACCTCTGTCTTTAGCGTATCTTCCGTAACTCGTATGTCCCTGCCCTATCATAACGGATAGAGTATCGGGTCTAATTCCTTGATAAACATACACTTGGGTTTCAATAACGCCTTGAGGCGATTCTAGTGAGAGAAAATCCCCTAGTTCTACTTTTAACTTCTTAGCTGTATCGGGATGAACCTCAACCCAAGAGCTCCAAACACCGGTAGTAAGTGCATCCGGCAGCTCTTGAAGCCATGGTTTATTAGCTCCTTTTCCATCATAGTACTTGTATGAAGGATAGGCTATGAAGTAAAAATCTCCCTCACCGATAAATTCGGGCTCTGGGAATTTTATGCTGGAAACTCCAGATGAGAGTGAAACCTGTTTAGGCGGTAATTCTTTATAATATCCACCTTTCTCAAGAGATTCTTTCCAGAACGTATCAAAATCACTTGCTCCGGAAGCTCCAGCCCATATTTGTTTCCAAGAATCCTGCAAATAATCGTAAAATGTTGTTTGTGTAAAATTACCGTTTAACTCTTCAACCTGTCCGCTTACTGAAAGAATTACGTCACCGGTACCTTTGGTATTAAATACAGGGGTCATCACAGGCTGTATAAGTCCGTGCACGCTCTCTCTTGGAGAGTAGTCTCCACAGCTTTCAATCGTTGTATTGTTAGGAAGTATTAGGTTTGCAAGCTCAGTTGTTTCATCCATAAAGCTTGAGAAACTTACAACAAATGGAACTTTACCAACCGCTTCTTTAAAGTTTAATTGTTTAGGTAAAGTAAATACTGGATTTGTATCGTATATAAAAAGTATATCTACGTCGCCATTTTCCATTGAGCTTACTAAAGAAGTAATATCCTGGAAAGAATTTGCTGTTGAGATGGACAGTGTATCGCCAAAATCTACGGTTTCTCCAATGTTCCCTGCAACATAGTTAAGTATGTTGATAGCAACTAGAGTCTCAGTTGCGTTTGTCCCTGTAACAGATACTCCGCCGCCTATTGCGAGGCTTGGCTGCATGGAAGAAAATTCTTTAGCTATCTGAGCGATTGTCTCTTTAGGGACATCAGTCATTTCAGACACTTTATCTAAAGAGTACTGGGACAATAGTCCCCTTAGCCCTGCGCCGCCGTTAGGTGACTGTCCACTCTTTACTATTTCATTTGCAATACCTAGCGCTAACATAGCTTCTGTTCCGGGTTTGATTGAAATCCATTCATCGGCATTTGAAGCCGTCAATGAAGCTCTAGGCTCAACATGGACAAACCTTCCTACAGATTTGTCTTTAACGCTATGCATCTGGCTAAACTGTTTTGTATATTGGACAGGTGAGAGCCATGTTTCTACAAAGTCAGCTCCAAAGGAAAGGAGATACTCTGTCTTTTCTATATGATATGTTGGAATTTTATCTATTCCGAAAGAGATCTTATTAGCTTCTTTAAGCGGTTCATGGGGATATGTTTCATATTGAATATGCGTACCACCCAAAGCACCCATCCATTGGTCGACTAAGTTACCAAGGCTTCCTGTAATATTATTGGATAAAAATACTATATTTCCGGTTTTGCCGTTTTTTCTGGCTTCTTCTATTTTCTGGGTTAAAGCTGTTTCAGCAGCAGCCCATCCTAGAGGTTGCAGCTTTTCTGCATTTATATTAGAAAGTGGGGATCTTAAACGGTCTGGATTATAAAGACCTTGAAGCGCTGCTTGCCCCATTGCACAAGTGGACCCGGTATTAATAGGGCTTTCAGGGTTACCTTCAATCTTAATAGCCCTTCCTTCACGGTTCTTTACTATGATTCCGCAACCCGCAGGGCATTCCCTACACGTGCTTGAATAGTAATTTGGGACTCCAGGAATAATTCCTTCAGGTGGAATGACATAAGGGATTATTTGCTCAACAGGCTCTGAGCACGATGAAGCAACAGCGGCCGTACCGCCGGCTACACCGATGATTTTAAGAAAATCCCTTCTTTTGATACCACCTTTTTTTTCTTCGGACATCTTATCCTCCACTTAATAATGACAGGTCAAACAATCCTTTAAGTGTGTAAGTTCTTCGTGATTTTTAGCATTTTCTGTATGACAAGTAATACAAAATCCCATATTTAATTTGTAAGCCTGATGGACCTGATTCATTGCGGCTACGTCCCCATGACACTGCGCACACTCAAAACCGCGTTTGACATGACGCTTGTGAGTAAAGTGCAGATATCCCGGCGTTGAATTAACCTTTGTCCAAGGGATGGGCTCTTTATTTGCCCAGTATTCCCTAACTTTAGCTATTTCATTTTTAATATTTATAGTAGTCCCGTCAAAGTCGTAATCCACATCACGACCAATGATATGCTGGTGACATCCCATACATTTTTTTACTGAAGGTATACCCGGATTCGGAGACACATCTACAAAGCTGTGACAATATTGGCAAGGAAGCTGATCTTCACCGGCGTGTATCTTATGACTAAACCGTATTGGCTGTTTTGGCCCTTGATCACGGCTTTCAGCATTATAAAAATAGAAACCAAGAAGAATAAAGACTGATAGTAGAGGTATTGAAAGTATTTTTGTCCCTTTTTTCATCCTTTTTCCTTAGCTATGAAATGTGTCCGTTTGGAAAGAATTAATGCCTAATTCTTAAAACGCCTAGTATTTATATCATGTCGTAGAAATCTGTCAAGTTTTGAAGCACTTTTCTTTCAATTACATATGATTTATTAACTAATTCAGTTGAAATATACACAAAGTCGGAAGAAAAAACAGTCTTAATCTCTATTCAAATGAAGAGAGGAACTCTTCCATATCAAATGTGCCGCCTAGCTCTTTAGATAATCCTGACAAGGCTAAATCCCTTAGGCTACCGACCTCACCTTTTTCTACAGATATAGAATTATCATGCGGCAGTATCCCCAATATATTTACACCGGTCATACTAAGAATAAGCTCAGGGTTAGTCTGCTCCGGTATTCCAGGGTCCCAAGGGTAATTGCTGATAACAATTCCGGCTACCTCAAGCCCCTTTCTTTTAGCTGATTCCAGTGTTAAAAGTGTATGATTTAATGTTCCGAGGTTTGGACGCGCAACAATTAAGATTGGGATATTCAAATCTAACGCGAGATCAGACATGAAGTAGTCTTCTAAAATAGGAACGAGAAGCCCGCCTGCACCCTCTACTATAACAGTATCATTTTCTTCACTGAGATCAGAAAAAGATTCCTTAATCTTTTTGATATCAATTCTTTCTCCAGCAAGCATTGAGGCAACAAGGGGGGCAACCGGATCGGGAAACATATATGGACATGAAGTATCAATAGTATAATCGTCACCGATCAAGCTCTGAACAAATTCGATGTCTGTAGGACCGCTAACTATAGTGCCGGTCTGCACAGGCTTCATTACAGCAACGTTTCGGCCCGCCTGTTTTAAATTCCATGCAATTGCAGCTGTAACAATAGTCTTACCAACTCCGGTATCCGTACCGGTGATGAATATACCCTTTGGAAACTCGCTCATAGTAAAGAGCTATTATATTTAATTTGATCAAGTCTGTAAATCCACGAGATGGAATTAATTACAAACCCCGCTCTTTTACCATCTCCACAACTTCATCACAATGACTGGCAGTCTTGACCTTCATCCAAACGTGTCTTATTACTCCGGATTTATCAATAAGAAAAGTTACTCTTCTTGCAGAGCCATACTCGCTCTCAACTCCGTACGCGGTGATAATGTCTTTAGACTTATCGCTAAGAAGAGGAAAGTTTAGTTCGAATTTATTTCTAAAACCCTCGTGCGACTTAACTCCGTCAGTACTGACACCTAATATCTTGACTCCTAGTTTCTGAAGCTCATCCATCCCGTCTCTCAGAGAACAGGCTTCTTTGGTGCATCCTGGGGTGTTGTCTTTTGGATAGAAGTAAAGCGCAACTGTACTCTTTCCCTTATAATCGCTTAATTTGATTTTTTCTCCGCCATAAGTCTCCGCTTCAAAGCCAGGAGCCTGGTCTCCAACTTTAGGTATGTCGCTCATAATATAACTCTCCTGTAAAAAGAAATTTAATTCAAATTATAGATTGATTGGAGTATAAGGAAGTATCAAAAAGTGGCAAGAATATTTACTTTAAAGCATACCCATGCTTTCCTGAGCCTCTTCACTCATCTTGCTAGGATCCCATGGTGGGTCCCATACAATGTCGATATCTACAGAATCAACCTGTGGTAGCTCCTCGACCATAAGTTTCGATTCTCCGGCAATTTGGGTGGATGCAGGACATCCTGGAGCAGTCATAGTCATAGTTATTACAACATTTCTATCATTTATATCTATTCCGTAAACTAAACCCAGATTGACTATATCTATAGGTATTTCAGGATCATAGACTTCGCTTAGTACCTCAAGAACTTTTTCTTGGGTTAGTTCACCAACCGGCTCAGCAGCATTGGAGGAGTTATCTTTGGCTATTACTTCATCAACTGTTTCTTCTGCAGTTGCTTGTTTAGAAGCTTCGACGTTATCTTTCTCTTTTGAAATATTTAGCCTTTCATCTTTTTCATCTTTGCTTTCGTTGTTCAAAAGCCTGTTGATCATATTTCCGATGCCCATTTTAGGACCCCCTCAGATATTGCAAAACCTATCTTCTATAAGGATACATTTAATGAGATGCATTTCAAAGATATAAAGATCTAAACTACTATCTATGTGGCTGGGATTAAAGATATAAGGAGCCCCTATATTGAGCTCCTTATCTTATTGTTATGAATTAGAGGGATTCTTTTACAGCTGCAATTGCAGGATCGTAGTTAGGCTCTGTTGCTACTTCAGGAACATACTCTGCGTATCTCACAATATTGTCCTTATCTACAACGAAAAGGGCTCTAGCTAGAAGTCTATGTTCTTTAATCAGAACTCCATAGGCCTCTCCAAAAGAAGCGTCTTTGTAATCTGAAGCAGTTTGAACTTTGTCTATGCAGCACAGTAGCGTCCGAGCGCAAAAGGGAGGTCCATACTTAGTGTAAGGATTACAACGTCGTCGCCTAAATTGGCAGCTTCTTGGTTGAATCTTTTTGTCTGCACATCACAAACCGGTGTATCAACTGAAATAATTACGTTAAAAACCTTCACCTTGCCTTCTAAATCCGCAAGTGTAATTGGTGCTCCAAGACCTTTTAAAGATGAGAAGTCTGGCGCTTTATCGCCTACTTTAACCTCAGGTCCGATTAGTGTTAATGGGTTTCCTTTTAAAGTTACTACCCCTATTCTTTGTTCTGCCATGATAGAAATACCTCCTGATATTTAATTACATATGATTTATTAAAACCGACTCAATGCTATATAG
>JBBDIN010000064.1:0-5786 GCA_040880385.1 Thermodesulfobacteriota bacterium
TAGTACGTGCAGCAAAACAATTTCTGCCTCATGTAGGTGCTTTTGATAATCCCAAATTACATGTACTATATGAAGACGGTATCAAATTTGTTGAAAATGTAACTCAGCCCTATGATGTAATTATTATTGATGGACTCTTCAGATACGAAATGATAGAAATCGCTCTCACTCTAATGAAAGATGACGGAATGATTATATGTGATAATGCTGAAGGGTATGGTTTCTACGAAGGATTCAAAAAGAGCGGTCTAAATCGCGTTGACTTCTTTGGAAACGCTCCAGGAGTAGTGCTCCCTCATGCAACTTCAATATTTTTTAAATCATCATCATTTACTTTTAGCTCTACGCATCCAATTCCAGTACTGGCAAAAGAATAGTGAGTAACCACTAAAAAAAGCCTAACCCTCACTATTCACGATCGACATACTCACCTTAATTACAGCCAAATTTGATTTGACAAAGAAGAGATTTTGATATTATGGGACAGGTTGATCTAAGTAAATATGACAACTCCTGGTATAAACCGGGCGGCGTGTTGAAACGAACCGTGTGGCACATGATGAGCCTCTTGTTTTTTAAGAGTTCATGGCCTTTCCCCTCTCGGTTTAAGAAATCCCTGCTTACTATATTCGGCGCAGAGATAGGAAACGGAGTAGTCATAAAACCCAGCGTTAATATTAAATATCCTTGGTTCCTTAAGATCGGGGATAACGTTTGGATAGGTGAAGAGGTCTGGATTGACAATTTGGCAGATGTGATTTTAGGCAATAATGTTTGTTTGTCACAAGGAGCTTTTCTACTGACGGGCAACCACAACTATAAAAAAGAGACTTTTGATTTAATTACCGAACCTATTACGATTGAGGACGGCGTTTGGGTAGGCGCAAAAGCTGTTATCTGCCCTGGTGTAAAACTGGGATACCATTCCGTTATATCTGTTGGAAGTGTAGTAAGTAAAAATACTGATAATTACGGTATATATCGTGGTATTCCCGCAGAGCTTGTTGGTCAAAGAGTTATATAGTTGGCCTTCGTCCCCGCTGTGGTTCATGTCGATGGGACCGGAAGGCTCCAAACAGTATCAAAAGAAACTAACCCAAGATACTACGAATTAATAGAAGAGTTCTTCAGAATCACAAAAGTACCGATCGTGTTAAATACCTCTTTTAATGAAAACGAGCCTATAGATAACAATCCGTCCGAAGCGATAAATTGTTTTAATCGGACAAAGATGGATGTTCTGGTTTTGGGAAATTGCTATATTGGACGTTCATAATCCCAGAGTTTAATTTCTCCCCTAATCACAAGCTCAATGCAAACAATTAATATTTCCAAGATAACCAACCAAAGTCTTTTGGGGAAATTCTTAAGATTGCCCCTAAGACTTATTCCCAAAACTTTGAAGCTGAAAGTCTTACAGGGAGCTAACAAAGAGTACAGATGGATTGTCGGGAGCGGCGTCCATGGATACTGGTTGGGTGTTTATGAGCTTTATAAGCAGAGAGCCATTTCTGCATGCTGCAGGAAAGGCATGGTCGCTTATGATATAGGTGCTCATGTAGGTTTTTATACCATGATGTTTGCAAGGCTCTCCGGAAAAGAAGGCCGGGTTTACGCATTTGAACCAAACACCATAAATCTAAACTATTTAAAAACCCATATAGAGATCAATAGCATCGAAAACGTTACCATATTACCAATTGCCCTGGGGCAAGACAGGGGCTATACGTTTTTTAATGAAGGCAGAGATTCTTCAACTGGTCATGTAACCGTTAATCAGACAACCATAATGGTTCCTCTAGACAGTATTGACAGTTTAATTGACAAGAAACTAATCGAACCTCCAAATATCATTAAGATAGACGTAGAAGGTGCGGAACTCGATGTTTTACATGGCGCCAGGGCTACCATACGAAAATACAATCCGATAATTTTCATTGCAATCGATAATCATGACAATAAAGATTATATATATGACTTTCTCAAAGATATGGGCTATGTCATCGATTGCCTGGATAACAACCCTTACGAGATCAAGGCTGTTACAAAAATCAAATGAAGCTCTCCATAATATCTGTAGTCTATAACAACGCTCAATACATTGAGGATTGCATTAAGAGTGTGGCAAGCCAGAGCTACCGGAACCGCGAACATATAGTAGTTGACGGGGGGTCTACGGATGGGACTCTGGAAGTAATCGAAAAGCACCGGGAGAAAATCACAAAGTGGGTAAGCGAGCCAGACGAGGGTCTTTACTCCGCCATGAACAAAGGGATCAGCATGGCCACCGGAGATGTCATCGGATTCTTGCACTCCGATGATTATTACGCTGACCAAGATGTAATCGAGAAGGTAGCAGATGTTTTTATTAACAATGATGTGGAGAGTTTATATGGCGACCTCGTTTACATCAGCAAAAGCGGCAAAAGAATTCTCAGATATTGGAAATCAGGCGATTATAGAAAAGGCATGGTTAAATGGGGCTGGATGCCTCCGCATCCGACATTTTTTGTAAAGAGAGAGGTTTACAATAGACACGGATGTTTCAATACCCATTTAAGAGTCGCCGCGGACTATGATCTGATACTAAGGTTCTTGGGGAAACACTGCATCTCAACTCACTATATACCCGAAGTCTTAATAAAAATGAGGATTGGAGGCAATAGTAACAAAAGCATAAAAAATATAATCAGAAAATCGACAGAGGATTACCGGGCTATGAAGGAGAACGACCTACCCGTTCCAATAGCCGCGCTGCTTTATAAAAACTTTTCTAAGCTACGTCAATTTTTTATTAAATGAGAATTTATAACTGCTTTATGTCCAATAGTGTTTTAAGTTAAAAGGATGTTAGTCATTAACAATGTAGCAAGGTTTATTTGTCTAAAAGCCCCTGACTTGGATCGGAAGTTTGTATGGATCAAAAAGAAGAATTCTCAGCTAGAAATGATCTGAAGAAGATGAATACGAAGTCAATCGGGCAAGACCTATCCGCATTTTCTTATGACATAGAGGTATTAACAAGAGAACAAATTCAGTCAATATGTGAAAAAGGGTTTGATTTGTCCAGACTCACGAAATTATATTCCAGCTCAAGCGATAAAGGAGAGTATCTCCTAAAGAGACCTTTTGACATAGGGCTCTCATCTGTAGGAATACTGTTTTCATTTCCTTTATGGATCATTATCGCCATAGCGATTTGGTCCGAAGATAGAGGTGCTCCTTTTTACCTCTCGGACAGGGTTGGGAAAAACGGCAAGGCTTTCAGGTACTTCAAATTCAGAACAATGGTCCCGGATTCCGATAAACGATTCGGCCCTCTCCAGGCAAAGGAAAATGACCCGAGAATAACAAGAGTCGGAAAAATTCTTAGAATCACCGCTATGGATGAGCTCCCGCAGCTTCTTAACATTTTCAAGGGTGATATGAGTTTCGTTGGACCGCGCCCGCTTATGCCAGCCGAGATTGAAGTAGAGCAGAACGCTTGCAGAGAGGCCGTCAGGTTGGAGGAAGTTAAGGGCTACGTCGAAAGACATTCGGTTACTCCCGGACTTACCGGCATTGCTCAGGTTTTTGCACCAAGAGATTTAATCCGTAAAAACAAGTTTCGGTATGATTTGTTTTATATAAAGAAGCAAAGTCTGATACTGGATATTAAACTTATTGTGCTTTCTTTTTGGATTACATTTAGGGGCAAATGGGAATCGAGGAACAAGAAATTCTAGGTCTACTTAATTTTAATACATCTCTTTGTCTATCACGATTACTGCAACAAAATGACAAGTAGAAAATAACGTCGTTTTCACCGTATAACATATTGTAGCCCTCTATAGCAAAATATAGCTGCTCTAGTTACTGTACTAATCTACACTCAAATTCAGAACCTGCTGGAGATACTCATGAAAAAAGCCCTTATAACGGGAATAACCGGACAAGACGGTTCGTACCTTGCAGAATTTTTATTATCTAAAGAGTATGAAATTCATGGTTTGATAAGACGCTCGAGCAGCTTTAATACAGAAAGGATTGATCATATATATGTTGACCCGCATGATCCCGGCGCCAGTCTGTATCTTCACTATGGAGATATGAGCGACTCAAGCAATCTGACAAACTTAATATATAACATCAAACCCGACGAGATATATCACCTGGCTGCCCAAAGCCATGTAAGGGTGAGTTTTGATATGCCCGAGTACAGCAATAACGTTACGGGGCTCGGTACTGTAAGGATTCTCGAATCCATAAGAAAAAGCGGCATTAAGTGTCGTTTTTATCAGGCATCGAGTAGTGAGATGTACGGCTCTTCACCTCCGCCACAAAATGAATCAACATTGTTCCAACCCAGGAGTCCCTATGCATGCGGCAAATTGATGGCTCACTGGACAACTGTGAACTACAGGGACGGGTACGATCTGTTTGCCGTAACCGGAATACTTTTTAACCATGAGTCTCCCAGAAGAGGAGAGACCTTTGTAACAAGAAAAATTACACGGGCTATATCAATGATACTGCTCGGAAAGCAGAAAGATCTGTTCCTCGGGAATCTGGAGCCGGAACGTGACTGGGGCTATGCCCCCGAGTATGTAGAGATGATGTGGAAGATGCTTCAGCAGGATAATCCCGAGGACATTGTAATCGGCACCGGGGAGACTCATTCGGTAAAAGAGTTTGTAGAAAAGGCTTTCTCCTATGCGGGGCTTGATTGGAAAGAATATGTGAAAACCGATCCAAAGTACTTTAGACCTACAGAGGTTGAAAGTCTTAGAGCAGACCCCGGCAAGGCGAAGGATATTCTGGGATGGGAGGCTAATATCAGGTTCAAGGATCTTGTGAAAATAATG
Organism: Thermodesulfobacteriota bacterium; assembly: GCA_040880385.1. Lineage (GTDB taxonomy): Bacteria > Desulfobacterota_D > UBA1144 > Nemesobacterales > UBA2774 > CR02bin9. Next base: position 4,845 of record JBBDIN010000064.1, read on the forward strand.
GTTGACGCCGACATGAGGGATATGGGGCTAGACCCCATAGGAGAGGGAGATAGAATACTCAAGGAGAAATTCCCAAATAGATGGTGGAAAAAAGATTAATAACTGTGTATTAATAGACAAAAATATTTATATCCTATTTCTCCAATAGCGGTGACAATAAATTATGGACAACGAGTTAAGATCAAAACGCATACTTTTGACAGGGGGAAGCGGATTTCTCGGTTCTTTCGTTGTTCAGGAGCTACTTGCCAGAGGAGTTCAGAGGGAGAATATAGTAATACCACGAAGCAGAGACCTTGATTTAAGAAAGTGGGAGAACTGCTTGACCGCGGTAAAAGATACGGATGTGGTAATACATCTCGCTGCAAAGGTAGGTGGTATAGGCTTTAATTTAAAGTTTCCGGGCGAGCTATTTTATGATAACGCAATTATGGGCATACAGTTGATGGAAGCTTCCAGACAATTGGGAGTGGAAAAGTTCGTGGCTGTCGGAACCGTCTGCTCATATCCTAAGTTTACACCGTCACCTTTTAAAGAGGAAAATTTATGGGATGGATATCCTGAGGAGACAAACGCACCTTATGGAGTGGCTAAAAAAGCCCTGCTAGTTCAGGCGCAATCTTATAGAAAACAATACGGCTTTAATGTTATATATTTGGTGCCCGTAAATTTGTATGGTCCAAGAGATCATTTTGATCCGGAAGATGCGCATGTAATTCCCGCACTTATTTTAAAGTTCTTTGACGCTAAGGAAAGGGGCTTACCGAAGGTCACTGCCTGGGGGACGGGTAATCCGTCCAGGGAATTTCTCTACGTCGAAGATGCGGCGCGCGGGATAGTGATGGCTGCCGAGAGTTATGAAAAAAGCGATCCTGTAAATTTAGGTTCGGGAGAGGAAATCAGCATAAGAGACCTCGTTCAGATGATAAAAGAAAAGGTCGG
>JBBDIN010000065.1:0-5717 GCA_040880385.1 Thermodesulfobacteriota bacterium
TTGTTAATGACGAAGTGTTGAGGTATAAAATCGAGCCCAATTCAGGCGCTCATGATTCCTGGGGATATCGAAATAAGAAAGTGCCCCAAACTGCCAAAATAGTTGCGATTGGGGATTCCCACACATATGGAATTAGTGCTACCGCCTCTAACTCATGGCCGGCCGCCTTACAGAGGATTTCAAGCAAAGATACATATAACCTCTCACTTGGGGGTTACGGGCCGGCAGAGTATTTCTATTTAATAGAGGATAAAGCGCTAGAGCTGGACCCGGAGATGATAATAGTAGGTTTTTATCTCGGCAATGATTTAAAGGATTCTTTTAACGCGGTTTATTCAGTTTCGATCTGGGAAGATTTGAGGAATTTAGATATTAGCTACTCTTTTGATGAGGATAAAAATAATAAAGAAGCCAATTCCGAAAGTTTTACTGATTGGCTATCAGCTAACAGCGTCTTGTACAGAATTATAAGCTCTTCGTTCATAGGTGATAACTTGAGGCAGCAAAGAAGGATTAGCAAAGGAGAAGATATTCCAATTCTAGATCTACCGGAACAAGGAATTAATACCGGATTCACACCCGATAGAAGGCTTGAGGGCTTAGATTTAAGTACCCCTGAGGTTAGGGAAGGACTTAATTTAACTCTAGAATTCTTCAATAGAATGAACCAGCTCGCTCGTGAAAAACAAGTCGGTTTTCTGGTTGTTATTATTCCGACTAAAGAAGGGGTATTTTCAGAATTCATATCAAAGAGTGATGAATTATCAGAATCATATAAACTGGATAAGCTGATACAAAATGAAGAAGTGGTTTCAAAACTGGTACAAAGGTATTTTGTGGATCATGAGATTCCATATCTTGACGTACTAGGCCCGTTGAAAAATGCAGCCGGGAGCGAGCAGATATATCCCAACAATTTCGGCGGCCACTCGAATAAAAACGGATATCGAATAATAGCAGAATCTATAAATAAGTACTTAGAATCTAAAGACATTCACTAGAGCTTATATTTTCTTTGATGTTTACATAGTTGGAATCAACTTTTATAATTTCCTTTCTCAAGCGTTATGAAAAATATATCAAGTACTAAAATCAAGATATGCGGCATCACCAATATGGAAGATGCTCAAGCGGCTGCCGACTTTGGAGCTGATGCGCTCGGTTTTATCTTTTATAAACAAAGCAAGCGATATATAGATCCTGAAGTTGCAAAGAGGATAATCTCTGCTTTACCACCATTTCTTACAGCCGTAGGAGTTTTCGTTAATCAGGATTTGGACGAAATTTCTGAAATTAAAGAAATGACTGGAATACAGGTAGCTCAGCTACATGGTGATGAAACGCCGGAATTTGCCAGCTTACTTCCTCTAGAAGTTATAAAAGCTATTAGAGTCAAAGATAAATCTGATTTAGACAGGGTTGCGCAATATTCAGGTCAAGCTATCCTTTTCGATACCTATTCTGATATAGAATACGGGGGTACCGGGAAAAGTTTTGACTGGGAAATCTTGAAAACTAAACCTATTTCTGGTGACATTATTCTATCCGGTGGGCTTAATCCAGATAATGTTTTGGAAGCTATTAAAATTGTAAAACCTTACGCAGTTGATGTCAGCAACGGGGTTGAAATTGCTCCGGGCAAAAAAGATCATAAGAAAATAAAAAAATTCATTGAGGCGATAAAAAATGGACACTAAAACAACACTACCAGATCAAATGGGGCATTACGGTCAATTCGGAGGCAGATACGTTTCCGAGACTCTTATGCCGGCGATTCTTCAATTGGAAGAGGCATATAAGGAAATTAAGGATGATCCGAAATTCCACGAAGAACTCAACTATTATCTCTCAGAATATGTAGGGCGTCCTACGCCTCTTTATTTTGCCCAGCGAATGACTGAGAAACTCGGCGGGGCTAAGATTTATCTAAAACGAGAAGATTTAGCCCATACCGGCGCACATAAGATTAATAACACCATCGGACAGGCCATTCTTGCCGCCCGAATGGGAAAGAAAAGAATCATTGCTGAAACAGGAGCAGGTCAGCATGGAGTTGCAACGGCCACTGTAGCAGCACTACTAAACATGGAATGTGAAATATTCATGGGTAGTGAAGATACCAAGCGTCAATCGCTCAATGTTTTGAGAATGAAGCTGCTTGGAGCAAAAGTAAGAGAAGTAACTCAGGGCACTCAAACTCTTAAAGACGCGATGAATGAGGCAATGAGGGATTGGATTACTAATGTTAGAGATACTTTTTATATAATCGGCAGCGTCGCCGGTCCTCATCCTTATCCTATGATGGTAAGAGATTTCCAATCGGTTATAGGGATTGAGGCCAGAGAGCAGATACTAGATAAAGAAGACAGGCTGCCTGATCTCCTTATTGCATGTGTAGGAGGAGGTTCTAACGCGATGGGGCTCTTCTATCCGTTCCTTCATGATGAAGAGGTCAAACTTATAGGTGTAGAAGCAGCGGGGCTCGGAATAGATAAGGGACTCCACGCTGCAACTATCTCGGCAGGCAGTGTCGGAGTCCTGCACGGAAGCAAAACTTACCTACTTCAAGACGAAAATGGTCAAATTAAAGGCACGCATTCCATAGCTGCAGGGCTTGATTACCCTGGGGTGGGTCCTGAGCATTCCTATCTCAACGATTCAGGCAGAGTTTCATATACAAATGTTACTGACGGGGAGGCTCTTGAGGGCTTTAAATTCATATCTGAAGTAGAGGGGATAATTCCAGCATTAGAGACCTCTCATGCCGTTGCATATGCTATGAAGATTGCACCGACAATGCCTAAAGATTCAATTATTATTATTTGCTTATCAGGAAGGGGAGATAAGGATATAAACACAATCGCAGAACTAATGGAAAGTGATAATTCCCAATAGAGATTTACAACTAAAATAGCCCAATTTTTAGATTCCTCCTGTGCCTGCTGGCAGTCTTGACTTTGGATATGGGGGTGTTAAAGTTTGACCGAAGTATTGATAGCAGGGGTTGGAGAACTTAGCTTTTTCATATTGCATCATCTATCCGGGAAAAGGGCTAAAATGAATAAAGTCTACGATTTAATACACATTATGGGCAGCCTTTTTCACTATAAATAAACTACAAAAAAACAACGGCAAAAATCTCATGAACAGAATAACTAATAAGTTCAATGAACTTAATGAAAAGGGCAGAATTGCATTAGTAACATATATAACAGCAGGTGACCCGTCACTCGAATTTACTGAGGATATAGTTCTTAAACTTGAGGAGAGTGGGGCGGATATTATAGAGCTTGGTGTTCCATTTTCTGACCCTATGGCTGACGGCCCGGCTATACAATTGGCGTCAGAAAGAGCATTAGAGGCTGGAACTACTCTAGGTGACGTTCTAAATTCCGTTAGAAATATAAGAAAGATCTCAGAAGTGCCTATTATACTGTTTGGCTACTACAATCCATTTTTCCATTATGGGGTTGAGAAGTTTGCAAAAGATGCGTCTGAGGCAGGTGCAGACGGTGTTTTGGTAGTTGATCTGCCACCGGAAGAAGCCCCTGAATTTAAAGTCCACACAGACAAAGCAGGACTCGATCTAGTTTTCTTGCTAGCTCCTACAAGCACCACAGAGCGGGTTGAGCTTATAGCACGTAATGCTAGCGGATTTGTTTATCTCGTTTCGGTCACCGGTGTGACTGGAGTTAGGCCGGAGCTAAATTATTCCCTAGACGCGTTAGCAGGCCAGATAAAATCGACAACAGGTCTTCCTGTAGGGGTCGGATTTGGAGTCTCAACTCCAGAGCAGGTTGAAACTATAGCAGGATATGCAGATGCAGTAATAGTTGGAAGTGCAATTGTAAGAATCATAGAACAGCACGGAAAGGATAAGGATATTCTTCTAAAAGAACTTTCAGGTTTTATTGGTATTTTAAGTGGGGCATGCAGCAAGCCCGGGTTAGAACTTAAAGAAAAGGCAAAGTAAGAGTATGAATAAAGAGCTTAAACGCTATCTTTTTATCGGAGAATTTGATTCTCTCCTCCTTGGACTCTTCTCTAAGCGCGGTGAGGTAATATGGGTGAGTTCTCTAGATGAAGCGCTAACTCAAACTGGTGATTTCTCGCTTATTATTCTGGAAAACAGTTTCTTCACTCCCACAAGATCTAAAAAACTCGCTGATCATTATCCTCAAACCCCGTTAATTGTAAGTAACGGTGATGAGCATGATGAACCGCCGCCATCTGTCAGGTTTGTAGCATTTCATAAACTTTTATCTGAGCAGATTGAGCGTGAGGAAAGACTCGCTAAGACAGAACTGCGCGTTGAGGAATTAAGAGCTGTTCATGCGGGAGCAAAGAAGCTTCTAATACTTCTACATGATCACCCTGATCCTGATTCTATTGCAAGTGCACTTGCTCTTAGAACGCTGCTCAAAAGAAATAAACAGACTGCTATCATCGGGCATTTAGGGGAACAGATATCCCGCCCAGAGAACGTTGCCATGATAGAGCTTCTTGAGATTGATTTAGAGGCCCTTACACCGGCACAATTAACAGACTTTGACTCGATTGCTCTTGTTGATGTTCAGCCTACATTTTTTGGTGGTATGCAAATTCCTGAAGTTGACACAGTAATCGACCATCACCCCTTAGTTGGTTCTTATGATGCTAAATTTAAAGAAATAAGAGCTGAGGAGGGCGCAACATCTACAATTTTAACCAAATACTTGCGTGCAGCCCAGGTTGATATCTCAGAAAGACTCGCCACTGCACTTCTCTATGGAATAAAAACAGACACTATTACACTCAACCGTGACGCAAATCCTGATGATGTGGAAGCTTTTACTTTCTTGTATCCAGATTCAAATCTTGCTCTTTTAAGACGTATTGAGAGAGCCGAGGTGCCGCCGTCTGAAATGAAGTCACTTGGACAGGCGCTTGCTGATCACTGGATTAAAGAAGGCATTTTCTTCGTTAACGTCGGGAGGGTAGATAGAGAATATTTGATTCCCAAGATATCAGATTTTGGAATTCAGGTAAAAGGGGTCGAATGGTCTGTTGCGTTTGGAATTCTAGGTAAGTCGCATCTAATTATTTCTGTTAGAAATGTCGGGTATGTTAAGAGCGCAGGTCGTCTTGTCAGAGACTTGTTTAAGGAAATAGGCAGCGCGGGTGGGCATCGCTCAGCGGCAAAAGCAGTTATTCCATTAAGCAAAGTGAGAAAGACAATAGGAAAAGGATCTCAAGTCCACATAAAGAAATGGCTTACCGAAATCTTTACAAAAGCAGTAACTGAAAAAGCCGAAGATGACAGCTAATTCATTAAACCTACCTAATATCTACTAATTTTCTCACTCAAACCACAACAATTGTATACATCTTGATTTAAGAATATAATCCTAGCTAATATGAAAATAATTTTTATGGGAACACCCGAGTTTGCAGTATCTTCTTTGAAGGCACTTATAGAATCAGATCATGATGTCGTAGCTGTTGTAGCACAGCCTGACAAGCCAAAGGGTAGAGGGCGTAAGCTCGCACCACCACCTACCAAAGCTCTTGCTGAGCAACATAACATCCCAATTTTGCAGCCTGAAAAAGTTAGAACAGAAGAGTTTCTAAGCCAACTTCAAAATTTATCCCCTGATCTAATTTGCGTTACTGCTTACGGCAAAATACTTCCAAAAAATATATTAGAACTTACGCGTTACGGTTGTGTAAATGTGCAT
>JBBDIN010000066.1:0-5694 GCA_040880385.1 Thermodesulfobacteriota bacterium
AGTTTTTTTGCCTCTTCCTCTAGGAGTTTTTGACTAATTTCTGACTCATCAAGATTTGCGGCGATTCGTGCTGCTGTCTCAACAATACCCTCAATAATGTCAGCACTACTGTAGCCCTCTGTTAAATCTGCAAGATAATCAAAATCTATATTTGCATCATGTGGCCTACCTGAAAGTCCTAATTCAAAAAGAGCCTTCCTTGCTTCTGTGTCTGGCGGAGGTACATGTATTTTCTTATCCATTCTTCCTGGACGCAAAATCGCGGGGTCGATACGATCAATGTAGTTCGTCGCTCCAACAACTAAAACACGGTTATCCGCAGCATCATTTAACTGAATTAAAAATTCATTCACTTCTTCCTCCTTATGAGATGATGAATCATTTAGGTTCTGACGGTTTGGTACTAGTCCACTTATTTCATCAAAAAAGATTATCGCAGGAGAGTTTTGCTTTGCCATCTCAAAAGCTTTACCTATATTTCCGACAGACCCATGTATAAATGGCGTAGCCAAGTCTGAATGTTTAACCTCAAAAAAGTTGTATCCTAACTCCTCAGCCAACTTTCGGACAATGAAAGTCTTTCCACAACCTGGTGGCCCATATAGCAAAATTCCGTTAGGTATAGAAACCTTAAACTTTTCAAATCTTTCTGGGTCTCGTAACGGGTTGATCACCTCTGCAATTAGAAGATTTTTCAAATCGGTCATTCCGGCAATGTTGTCAAAGCCACGAAGAGTAGTAAGCTCTTCCACCACAGACGATACATTTTGACTAGTGTGAGTTCTAACGACAACACCCAACCACTCTTTAGAGTTAACTGTGACTCTAATTAATTTATACTTACCTCGATTATCTATAACTTCGTTTGGTTCTAGGTTCAAGAATAGGTAAAAGAACCATCCGTCATCGAGTTCATAAACTTCAGTAAAAAAGACTTTCTCAATGCGGTTTTTCACTTTCAAATCATCAGTAATCTGAAAGCCATTATGTAGTATTGGTTTAGTTTGTAATGTCATAAATTACTGTTTACTGCAATTAGTTGTTAAATAGTTGTTATAGATATCGACCTGCCTATCGTAAACGGCCGTCTTAGCATTCCATCTTTCCAGATCAGCTTGCAGGATACTATTCTTCGCATTATACGCATTGACTGCGGCATTGTAATTATCAATTGAATACTGACTGTACTCATCAACGTACATATTATCTACTCTCGTACTTTCTAGAGCTAAACTTCGGATTCTTGCGTCTAAAGCTGCACTTTCTGAGATCATTGCTGCACTTTGGGGTGGCGGTTCAAGCTCTCCTGCTTTCCTGTGGTGATAGCTTGAGCAAGAATAGGTTTGGCCATTATAGGTAAATGATTCCATTTCTTGATTCTGAGTTGGTGTGGACGGTCTTGTATTTGTAGTATTGGTATAGGTAGACGAGCTTGACCCTGAACCCTCCATTGAACCAATCACTATCAGTACACCAATAACAATTGCTGCAATTATCCAGCCCTTTTTACTACCTCCACCCTCAGGTGGCGGAGTATTCTTAGGGGCAGAGGGTCTGCTTTCACCAGATGTGGGGTTGTTTAAGAAATCAGTGTCAAAATCTAGATGTTTATTCATAAGCTTACCCACTAAATAAAACTATTAAAATAACGATCACAGAAATTACTCTCATGACTTGCTGCCATGGATGCAACTCGAGCTTACCCATAAACGTGTAACTGCCACCATGATTTGTCAGGGAATATCTAACTAGTGGAAATACTGGTATATACAAACCAGTTAAGTAAAGCGTGTCACCATAGATCATTGATCCAAAGCCCCACCACGTAAACAATGTCGGTGTATTTTTTACTGGTTTACCATGCTCAACCATTCTTTTCTCAATAACTTGCTTTACTTCAAGTAGTGTATTTTTTAATTCAGGATCCGTATTTTCGTTATAAATATATGAATTAATTGTCTGCAGAGCTTTATCTGATCTACCTGCCTTAAAATCAGCCAGGATGGGGTCGACTACAGATTGCTGTTTCCTTTCTCTTTCTGCGTAGTCTTGGTTATCCTGTAAAGTTTTCAGATCTTGCTGAACTTTATTTTTAAAACCTGAAGTACCTGACATACTGTCAGCAATTTTAATAAGTCCTAATGCAACACTAGTCTCGTTTAGATTATTATTTACCTCAATACTTAGCTTCCTGAGAGTTGCTGCAGCTCGATCTCTTACGAGTTTTATTTTACTTTCTTCATATAAACCTAAGTCAATTAATTTGTTCAGTTCGGATTGAATAATTCCGACTAAACGCTTAATATCCGCTGTCTCTTGCTGGTCAAGAATCCCATCATCACTCACGCCGAGTGAGTCTAATTCCTCAACTGCGTCATTAATTGTTTTGTAGATTGGGTCCAGAACATTCTTCTCCATCTTCTCTCCCTTCATGCCAAAACTATTTGCAAAAATAGTTACGAATGAATCATCAGAATACTGGGAGGATAAATCAGCGTAAATATCAGAAATATAGTCTCCAATATTTTTTCTGAAAGCCTCCAATACTTCCTCATCAGATCCTAGCTCATCATGGAGTTTATAAATTTTATTAAAAGCATTCCAGAATTTATTTGAACTAGTTAATTCGCTCCATAACGCTACAGATTTTTCAAGTAACTCTTTATCGTTAGACTTATACAAAAGTATTGTTACAAGTATCGCTAGGTTTTTCTTGTACAGCAAAGACTTAACTGTGTCGGTCTTACTATTTTCTTTCCATATCTTTGCAGCTTCTCCATATTTTCCATCTTGGAAAAGAGCTACAGCCTCTTCATCAACTGCATCTGCCACTTGTATCCAGAAAAAGTATTCTTTAAGCTGAGTTTTAGGCGTAGACAGATTAGTGACAGCTTTCTTTACTGAGTTTTCAGTACGAAAATCATTTATAAAATTGATGTCGATGTCATACTCAGGTACATCATCAATCTTTAGACGAGTTAATATTTCTTTTGATCTCTTTGCAATCTCTTTCTGGTTAGAAGAAGTGTCGAGTCCAAGAACGTGGTATGCATTATCTTTTAGGAGGTTCATAATATTTAAGATTAATAAGTTATACCTGACATCGAATTCTGAATACTTTGTTGTTGCTCAGGAGGAAGCAATAACAATAGACCCCTAACACATCGCTTTAATTCTTCTGTATCGCCCATCTCAATAGAACGTAAGCCCTTATTAACGTAGTATTCTGCTTCCTTGTCACTTATAAAGTTTTTATTTTCTGAGACGATCTTTTGAAACATGTATGCCCAAGCTGCCGGATTTGAAAATAAAATCTTGTGTTTAAGATCCTGGATCTGTTCATTCACGCTCGAAAGCAAGTGCTTATCATTATTTTCAATCGCTAGCTCGCCCTCTGTTTTTAGTGCATCTAGAAGCTCCTTGTGTTGATTATATTCTTCTCGGTCTCCAAGCTCTTTTATCGTCTCATCAGCTTGCATTAGACCCTCTTTAAATTCTCGACTAAGCTGTGGCATTTCCTTGTCACGCTCAAATAAGTCCAGTTGGATCTTCAGATCCTTTAGTTGTTTGCTTGCTTTTCTTTTCTCATCCAAATCATTGTCAGCACGCTGAAGGCTATCATCGGCAGATTCATATGTATTTTCAAGATCACGTCGTTCAGAATCAGAACAATTATGTTTGGCACTTTCAATTCTAGCTCGTTGTGACTCTAGCTCAGCCTTCATTTGTTCTACATCCAATTCCTCGTCATGAATAGTGGCTCGAGCATCAACAGACAAGTCGATTGATTCAATGTAAGCATTAACCGAAACCTCACGAGACTCGTTAATTGTAATCGTTATATCTATTGGTGTGCCCTCTGGTAAATCGTAAGGGATATTTTCCCCTGAAAGATTGAGACTACAAATTCGTTGATTTCTATCCTGTCGATCTGACTCACCTTCATAGACATTGATAGGTAATGCATTATCTTTGTCTCCTTTTTTTAGTTTCCTCAATGTTTTAAATGTTTTTGTTTCCTTCAGAGGTAAGACACTATTTTTTGAGAAAAACTTATCAAAGGTTTCTGTAGCCACACCAGTTTTGTAATCTTTCTTAATGACACCAATACCAACTGAATGAGGAATTGGAGCACCAGATATCGAAAGACCATGAATGACAGTAAACGAGTCTGGGTCTACTGATACAGTATTACCTTCACTGTCGAATAAATACACCCAGAAAAGATTTGACTTGTTCTCATCTAGAGTTAGTGTGTCAAAAAATTTGCCACCCTTAACTTTTATCTTAGGGCCGTTATATGTGCCTGACTCACTTTGAATTTGTAGATAGTATTCCTCGTCTGAATCAACAAGGTCTTCAATAATTCCACTTACAGTAGTTTCTATATCTGACGAGAGAGAGGCGAAGTGTAATTTCAGTGAGAAAGCATTTTCGTCTACATTTTCTTTGCTCATGTGCTCCTCAGGAACCTGTTGGCTTGCACCATATATACACGCACCTCTTGCAACAATGGTCAGAGGATCAACACCCGTGTCGACTTCAATTTTTAGATCTTTTTCAAGTCTATTTTTTACATAAGGGATAAGAGTCGGTCCACCCACAAGTACAATTTTATCAATTGAACTTTGCTTTATGCCTGACTCTTTTATAGTTTCCTGACTCAGTTTAATAGTTCTGTCTACTAAAGGTTTAATCAGCTCCTCAAATTCCTTTTTTGTAAAATCGATTGAAACGTATATTTCTTTTCCGCCTAAATCTTCTCCTATATTTTCGATCTGTATGTTTGTTGTATCAACAGAAGTGAGTTCAATCTTCGCGACCTCAGCTAGATTTTTCAATTTTGAGAAAATCACTGGATCTTCTTTGATGTCTGGACAATCAAACTCTTCTTTAATTCTTGGGATAAAAACTTTTTCAATGATTAATTTATCAATATCTTTTCCTCCTAAAAAATTATCGCCATTTTGAGCAACGACTGTCAGAGTTCCGTCCTTAGCAGAGATCAAAGCTACGTCAAAAGTACCCCCTCCGAAGTCATACACTAACCAGTTCTCATTCTTTGCGTTCATGAATCCATAACCAACAGCGGCTGCAATAGGTTCTTGAATTAAGACTACATAACTGAAACCAGCAAGATTACCTGCTCGTTTAGTCGCCTCAGCTTGCACCACTGAAAAGTGTGCTGGGATAGTAATGACGGCAGACACAGTATCAAAGTCACTATGCTTTCTTAAAATATCTTCTTTTAATGACTTAAGAATCTCAGCAGAAATCTCTTCTGGTTTTAAATCTTCATTTGATCTATCAAAGCGTACTGTTTCTGATGTACCCATTATTCTTTTTACCTCTGCCTTGTTATTTAAAAGTTCTTCTTCCGAAGAGTACTTATATAACCGTTCGTATGCTTTTTTACCAACAATCTTGTTCTTTGATTTATCAATACCAAAAACTGACGGGGTGTATTCATCATTAAAACCGTTTTTAATTATTTCAATCGAAGTACCATTATTAATGGACACCTCTGAGTTAGTAGTTCCTAAGTCGATACCAATTTGAATATTTCTATTTGCCATACTTATACTTGATTTGAAGCCAATATTACTTTTGCCCTCTTCACTACACGCCCTCTACAAATGATTGTGGGTTCAACTGTCTCTTTTACTATTGAAAACTCTAGCGAAGGATCTTGCT